>NZ_MUFI01000018.1:0-59971 GCF_001996265.1 Salinivibrio sp. MA440 | reverse complement strand
CGGCATTACTGCTTAAATAATAGTTTTTAATTTTGATAAAAAAGCATTAATCTAGTTTTACATATTTTGTTACAAACTGTAGCGAGGTGATCTTTCCAACAAACGTTTCGGCAATGTACTGCACGCCGATTGAAGAAATGCAGGCCCAACAAAACTCATGAATAATTAGATAGTTATGGAAAACCAAAAAACAATACTCGGTCACCCTCGGGGACTTTTTCTACTCTTCGGCACGGAACTATGGGAGCGATTTTCCTACTACGCCATGCGTGCGATTTTGGTGCTTTACCTCACCGATCAAACCATCAATGGCGGTTTAGGCTGGACCACCAAAGACGCGCTAGAGCTGTATGGCTATTACACCGGCCTCGTTTATATCACGCCACTCATCGGCGGTTGGTTTGCCGATAACTTTGTCGGTCAGCGTCGAGCCGTGATTCTAGGTGGTGCCTTAATGGCCATCGGTCAATTTACTCTGGCCTTCCCTGCTCACCAATATGGCTTAGATACGGTACACACTTTATATGCTGGCTTAGCCATACTGATTGCGGGCTCTGGCCTATTTAAACCCAACATCTCGACGATGGTGGGTGACCTTTATCATGAAGGCGATCATCGTCGTGATGGTGCGTTTACCATCTTTTATATGGGCATCAATATTGGTTCATTATTAGCCGGCTTTGTTGCGGGCACGGTGAGTAGCGCTTACGGCTGGCAATATGGCTTTTTTGCTGCCGGTATTGGTATGGTGATTAGCTTGATCATCCAGCTAACCATGGCCAACACTTGGCTAGGTAATATCGGTCGTGTTCCCGCAGCACAACAAGCACGAGATGCCAATCATTCTAAGACCAATGCACCATTGACCAAGCAAGAAATCGATCGCCTTAAAGTCATCTTATTGATGGGTTTGTTCGTGATCATTTTCTGGGCTGGCTTTGAACAGGCTGGCGGGTTGATGAATATTTACACCCAGGAGTACACGGATCGCATGGTGGGTGGGTTTGAAATCCCAGCGGCTTGGTTCCAGTCACTCAACCCTTTCTTCATCATTGTCTGTGCGCCTATAGCGGCATCATTGTGGGTGCGTCTGGGTTCTAAAGAGCCTAGCTCACCGGTCAAATTTGCCATGGCGTTATTCATGCTGGCGCTTGGCTTTTTGTGCATGATCGGGGCCGTGTTAGAGCAAGGCGGCGACACCACGGTGAAAACCTCGATGTTCTGGCTAGTGGGCGCGTTCTTCTTCCACACGTTAGGCGAACTTTGCCTCTCTCCAATTGGCTTATCGCTGGTCACCAAACTCGCACCACTGCGTTTGGCCTCTCTAATGATGGGCGCTTGGTTTGGCTTTAACGCGATTGCTAACTATGTTGCAGGTATTATTGGTTCGCATGTGGGTGACTATGGTGCCATGGCGATCTTCGGTGGCATTGCCGCGACAGCAGCGATTTCAGGTCTGATCTTGCTGACTCTATCCGGTACGCTGATCCGTTGGATGCACGGCGCTGAATCCAACGCCACGCCCAGTGAAGAAATCGAGCAACAACAAGTGCAAATTGCCTAAGCCTTATGGTGATAGGTAAATCAAAAAGAGGCCGATTGGCCTCTTTTTTAATATCACATCCCTTTCGATGCTCAATCCCTGCTCTAACAATGCTTCTTTTTCAGTAAGGTAGTTGGGGGGTTAAATTATATAGGCAGGTATGAATAGCAAAAAGGAGAGCCGAGGCTCTCCTTTTTTAGCAATTCTTTACTGTAAAACTTACAGTGAAGCTTTCGCTTTTTCTACCAGCACAGAGAATGCTGCTTTGTCATATACCGCGATATCGGCAAGGATCTTACGATCGATTTCGATAGATGCCTTTTTAAGACCGTTAATCAGACGGCTGTATGACATACCGTTTTGGCGAGCCGCTGCGTTAATACGCGCGATCCACAGTTGACGGAATTGACGTTTCTTGTTGCGACGGTCACGATAAGCATATTGACCTGCTTTCGTTACCGCCTGAAAAGCTACGCGGTAGACGCGTGAACGCGCACCATAGTAACCTTTCGCCTGCTTCATTACACTCTTGTGACGTGCACGAGCTTGTACACCACGTTTTACGCGAGCCATTATCTCTCTCCTAAACTAAATTATAAAACTAAAAACTTATGCGTATGGCAGCATGCGAGCTACTTGCGCGTTTTCGCACGCAGGCAGAACAGCATTTGGACGCAGCTGACGCTTGTTCTTAGTAGTACGTTTAGTCAAGATATGACGCTTGGTTGCACGCTTGTACTTAAAGCCACCAGCAGTTTTCTTGAAACGCTTAGCAGCACCTTTGTTGGATTTCATCTTAGACATGATGATAACTCCGCATTGTGTTAATAATATAGCAATTTGGCGAACAAAGCGGCTGCACCTAACAGGCGCAGCCGCTTGTTACTTGGAAGCCAGAATTACTTCTTCTTTGGGGCCAGGACCATGATCATTTGACGGCCTTCGATGCGAGTCGGGAAACTTTCTACTGAAGCGATTTCAGCAGTGTCTTCCTTCAAGCGGTTCAGCACGTCAACACCGATGCTTTGGTGCGCCATTTCGCGCCCGCGGAATCGGATAGTGACCTTGACCTTGTTGCCCTCTTCAATGAAGCGAACCAGGTTGCGTAGTTTTACCTGATAGTCGCCTACATCTGTGCCAGGACGGAATTTAACTTCCTTAACCTGAATAGTCTTTTGCTTTTTCTTCTGCTCTTTCGCAGCTTTACTCTTCTCGTAAAGGAATTTGCCGTAATCCATGATACGACAAACCGGCGGCTCAGCGTTCGGACTGATCTCAACCAAGTCAAGAGTCGCCTCTTCTGCTTTGGCGAGTGCTTCATCAAAAGGGACGATACCGAGTTGTTCGCCGCTGTCATCAGACAATCGAACTTCTTTGACACCACGAATTTCGTTGTTTAGACGATGAGCGTTTTTCTTTGCCGGGGCTTTTCTTGCGCCTTTAATACCTTATTCCTCCACAATATTGAGTGTTCGATCTTGCACTTCTTGCTGCAATTGAGCAAGGAAGTCATCAATCTTAATTTTACCCAAATCTTTACCTTTACGGGTACGTATTGCTACTTCGCCAGCTTCCATTTCCTGGTCACCACAAACGAGCATATACGGTACACGCTTCAAAGTGTGTTCGCGGATTTTAAAGCCAATCTTCTCGTTTCTCAAGTCCGCAGAGGCTCTAAATCCAGCTTTTTGCAGTTTTTTCGCAATCTCTTGCGCATAATCTGCTTGTTTATCCGTGATATTCATCACCACAGCTTGCTGCGGTGATAGCCACGTTGGGAAGTGTCCAGCGTATTCTTCAATCAGAATACCGATGAAACGTTCCAACGAACCGAGGATAGCACGGTGAATCATCACAGGTGTGTGACGTTCGTTGTCTTCGCCTACATACGTGGCACTTAAGCGCTCAGGAAGCGCGAAATCTAGTTGTACTGTACCACATTGCCAAGCACGATCCAGGCAATCATGTAACGTAAACTCAATCTTAGGCCCGTAAAACGCCCCTTCACCTTCTTGAATTTCAAACGGAATATCCATCGCCGTTAAGGCTTCGTGCAAGGCTTTTTCTGCACGATCCCACATCTCGTCAGAGCCAACACGCGTTTCTGGGCGTGTAGAAAGTTTGACTTCGATGTTGTTGAAACCAAAGGTTTGGTACGTCTCGTAGACCATTTCGATACACGCACTGACTTCTTTTTGTACCTGTTCTGGGATACAGAAGATATGCGCATCGTCTTGGGTAAAGCCACGCACACGCATTAAACCATGCAGCGCACCGGATGGCTCATTACGGTGACAACTACCAAATTCTGCCATACGCAGCGGTAAATCACGGTAAGACTTTAACCCTTGGTTAAAAATCTGTACGTGACCTGGGCAGTTCATTGGCTTAAGTGCATACTCACGGCTTTCTGACTGGGTGGTAAACATGTAATCAGCATATTTGTCCCAGTGGCCAGAGCGCTCCCACAACACGCGGTCCATGATCAACGGACCTTTCACTTCTTGATAGTCGTATTCGGTCAACTTCGCACGGATAAATTGCTCAAGCTCACGGAAAATCGTCCAGCCATTGTGGTGCCAGAATACCATCCCAGGCGCTTCTTGCTGCATATGATACAAATCAAGCTGCTTACCCAGTTTACGGTGATCACGCTTCGCCGCTTCTTCTAAACGCACCAGGTGTGCTTTCAGTTGCTTTTTATCAGGAAAGGCGGTGCCGTAGATTCGTTGCAGCATCTTGTTGTCGCTGTTACCACGCCAATACGCGCCAGCCACGTTCAAAATTTTAAAGTTTTGACAAAAGCTCATGTTCGGTACATGTGGACCACGACACATGTCGATGTATTCTTCGTGGTGATACAAGCCCGGACGGTCATCGCGAGAGACATTCTCGTCCAAGATTTCAATCTTGTACGGTTCACCACGTGATTCAAAGGTATCACGTGCTTCTTGCCAGCTGACCGTTTTCTTCACAACCTGATACTTGGTTTTCACCAGCTCTTTCATGCGTTTTTCAATTGCATCCAGGTCATCCTGGGTGAGCGAGCGATCCATATCGATATCGTAATAGAAACCACTATCGATGGTTGGGCCAATCGCCATCTTGGTATCAGGGAAAAGTTGCTTAATCGCATGCCCTAAAAGGTGCGCACACGAGTGGCGAATAATCTCAAGCCCATCATCGTCTTTTGCGGTGATAATTTCGAGCTGTGCATCGTGCTCAATCAAGTCACACGCATCAACGCGTTTGCCGTCAACACGGCCCGCAATACAAGCTTTAGCGAGGCCAGGACCAATGTCATTGGCAACGTCGTAGGTTGAAACTGGGTGGTCAAAAGAACGCTGACTGCCGTCAGGGAGAGTAATTAGAGGCATTGATAACAATCCTTCTCAGTGGTGCCACACACCAAGTGGCACATGAACGTGTATTTTGCGATTAGTAAGTAACCGCACAGTGTGAGTAGGGTTTTGATTATGAAGATCCGACATTTGTGATGCAAGTCATCCCGTCAAGAATTTCTTCACCGTCCAACGAATGATTCACGAGTATCGCCCTATCATCCGCTTGATTTTGCACTAGACTTCAGCAATGCTTATTTGTATACACAATAATGACAGGAACAATCTATGGCCAATGCGCCCCGCTATCAACAAATTAAAACCTTTATTCAAGAGAAAATTGAAACTCGGGTTTGGCCTGTGGGGACACGTATTCCGACCGAATACGAATTATGCGATCAATTTGACGTCAGCCGCATGACGGTGAACAAAGCCGTGCGCGATTTAGTCGCTGAAGGCTTACTGGAGCGCACACCTAGATTGGGGACGTTTGTCACTGAGCCCAAAGCCGAATCCCCATTAATGGATATTCGTAATATCGCCGATGAGGTTAACGCTCGCGGGCAAACTTATCACAGTGATATTCGCACATTGAAACGCATTTCTGCACCGGCTGATGTTGCTATGCGCTTAGGCGTTATGGTGGGTACCTCCGTCTTTTATAGTGAGATTGTTCATTACGGTGATGCGATCGCGTTGCAACTTGAACAGCGCTGGGTCAATCCGGCTTTGGCGCCCGACTACTTAGCACAAGACTTTAATCAAACCACCCCAAACGAGTATTTATCAACGGTTTGCCCAGTGAATACCATTGAGCATACAGTCGAAGCCATTCAAGCGAGCTCGACCATTCAGCAAGCCCTCGCGATGCGATCAGACGAACCCTGTTTATTATTACACCGTCGGACCTGGAGCCAACAAACCCTCGTCAGTGCCGCCTTGCTGTACCATCCAGGATCGCGCTATAAGCTCACGTCGAGAACAGATAGATAACTTCATTTAGATCGAACCGATCACAATTTTTTACTGTTCTTTTACATTCCCTCTTGTGTCTGCCACTTTATTTGTCTATACATTTGTATAGACATTTTATGAGCGGTAAGGCCATCATCATGAGACACCTATATACCGATGCAAAACTGGTCACGATGGCCAGCGATATCCACAATAGCGACGGCTACCAATGCCAAGACCTTAGCGCGATTGCGGTTGAAAACGGCAAAATTGTTGCACTTGGCCAAGATGCCGAGCAGCTTGACTGGCCGAAGCAGTCGTTAAACGGAAGATTGGTGACACCCGGACTCATTGATAGCCACACTCACCTTGTTTTTGCGGGCAATCGCGCGGACGAGTTTGAGCAGCGCCTCAATGGCGTGCCTTACCAAACCATTGCTGAACAAGGCGGCGGAATTCTCTCCACAGTGCAAGCGACGCGGGCGGCGAGTGAAGCAGAATTACTTGCCCTCGCTTTGCCACGTGCCGAAGCTTTAATGCGTGACGGTGTCACAACAATTGAAATTAAATCAGGCTATGGGTTAAGCCTCGACGATGAGCTTAAAATGCTTCGGGTGGCGAAAGCTATCGAGCAGCATTTACCCGTGAGTGTCTCTACGACCTTGCTCGCCGCTCATGCTATACCGCCCGAATATCAACACGATGCGGATCATTATATTGCGCATATCTGTCAATCCATTATCCCGGCCGCGGCGGAGCAACAGCTTGCTGACGCCGTGGATGTGTTCTGTGAAAACATTGCCTTTAGCGTCGACCAGGCCGAAAAAATCTATGCGGCTGCCAATGCTCATGGACTCAACATTAAAGCCCATACCGAGCAATTAAGCGACCTGGGCGGCAGTGTGGCGGCGGCCAAAGCCGGGGCCTATTCGGTGGATCATATTGAGTATTTGTCAGAGGCTGACACCCAGATTTTGGCCGAATTTGGCACTGTGGCAACCCTGCTTCCCGGCGCGTTTTACTTTTTACGTGAAACCCAAATGCCACCGATTGAAGCATTACGTGAACATCATGTCCCCATTGCGATCGCCACTGACTTCAACCCCGGCACCTCGCCCTTTGCCTCATTGACGCTCATGATGAACATGGCTTCCACCTTATTTGGCCTCACGCCAAAAGAGAACCTTTACGGCGTCACCCGTCATGCCGCCCAAGCACTGGGCTTAACAAACAAAGGTCAAATCGCGGTTGGGTTTGATGCCGATTTTGCCGTTTGGCAGTGCGACACCCCAGCCGAGCTCAGTTATATGGTCGGCACGGCGCCCTTAGTCGGAAGAGTGGTCAACGGGGTCTGGTATCCCGCAACACCGACTCCGCAAAGCACGCCCCACCAGGAGAATCAAGAATGAAACATCTTCCTGCTGATATGACCGTGTGGCAAGGACGTATTGATCCAGAAGATGGGGAGCGCGGTCTGCGTTTGCACCAAACCATCAGCGCCTACGATAACAGCGTCGAACAGCCGCCAGGTGTCGTGATCTATGGGTTTGCCTGCGATGAAGGGGTAGCGCGTAATCAAGGCCGCCTCGGTGCAGCCCTTGCCCCTGAAGCGCTGCGACAAGCACTGGCAAACCTCGCCTGGCATAACAGTCATCCGCTTTATGACGGCGGAACCGTGGTATGTGATGACTCAGATCTGGTATTGGCCCAGCAAGGATTAAGTCAGCAAATCCATCGTTCGTTGCCAAAGCACCGGGTCTTAACCCTAGGCGGCGGCCATGAAACTGCATGGGCGAGCTTTCAGGGCTTATCCCGTCATTTGACACACTCCCATGTCAACGACCCCGCGCAGCCGCCTAAGATTGGTATTATTAACTTTGATGCTCATTTTGATTTGCGCACGCCACAAGGGCGCAGTCACGCCGGCAGCTCAGGCACACCCTTCGCACAAATCGCCCAATATTGTGACAAAAAAGGTTGGCCATTCCACTATGCTTGCCTTGGCGTAAGCCGCACCAGCAATACCCAAGCGCTGTTCGATAAAGCCGAGCAACGCCATTGCTGGGTAGAAGAAGATATCAATATGCAGGTAGACGCATTACCGGCGTTAAAAGCGCGATTAACCCAGTTTATTCAAGGCTGTGATTATCTCTATCTTACTGTCGATATGGATGTGTTTCCCGCTAGTGTCGCGCCTGGGGTGAGCGCCCCTGCAGCTTACGGCGTGCCAGTCGCGGTGATTGAGCCGTTAATTCGGCACCTGTTCACCGTTGCGCAGAAGCAACACATTCCCGTCCCTATTTGCGATATCACAGAAGTAAACCCCCATTATGACCGCGACCAGCAAACCAGTCGCTTAGCCGCGCGTATGGCGTGGACCATGATTCACACAGCTTGTCCGCATCAATCTTGTCCGCAGCAAGCAGGCTCGCACCCCATCAACGATCAAGGAGAATAACCATGACGGACCCACGTTTCGATTCACGCACCGTGAAAGCCCCTACCGGGCCTGAGCTTAATGCAAAAAGTTGGTTAACCGAAGCGCCGCTTCGTATGCTGATGAATAACCTACACCCTGACGTGGCCGAGCATCCTAATGGTTTGGTGGTCTATGGTGGCATTGGCCGAGCTGCCCGCAATTGGCAATGTTTCGACAAGATTGTCGAGGTACTAAAACGCCTGAACGACGATCAAACCTTGCTGGTGCAATCCGGCAAACCGGTGGGTGTCTTCCCCACCCACAAAGATGCGCCACGTGTATTGATTGCCAACTCCAACTTGGTCCCGCATTGGGCAAACTGGGAACATTTTAACGAGCTCGATAAGCAAGGGCTGATGATGTACGGCCAGATGACGGCAGGCAGCTGGATTTACATTGGCTCGCAAGGCATTGTGCAAGGCACCTACGAGACGTTTGTCGCGGTGGCGAAACAACACTTTAATGGCGACGCCAAAGGCCGCTGGATCTTAACTGGCGGTCTGGGGGGCATGGGGGGCGCGCAGCCACTCGCCGCGACCATGGCAGGCTTTTCTATGATTGCGGTTGAATGCGATGAAAGCCGCATCGATTACCGCTTACGTACGGGGTACGTCGACCGCAAAGCAACATCCTTGGACCAAGCACTCGGCATGATTGAAGAAGCAAAACGACAAGGCAAGCCCGTGTCGATTGGCTTATTGGCCAATGCAGCCGATATCTTCCCAGAGCTGGTGGAACGTCATATCACCCCCGATGTGGTCACCGACCAAACCTCGGCCCACGATCCCCTTAACGGTTATCTGCCGCAAGGCTGGACCATGGAGCAAGCCGCGGCACAGCGTAAAGACAACGAAGCCGAGGTGGTCAAAACCGCGAAAGCCTCGATGGCCGTACAAGTTAAAGCGATGCTCGATCTGCAAACACGCGGCGCAGCAACCTTGGATTACGGCAATAACATCCGTCAAATGGCGCTGGAAGTCGGTGTCAATAATGCTTTTGATTTTCCAGGATTTGTACCGGCATATATTCGTCCGTTATTCTGTCAAGGCATTGGCCCGTTCCGCTGGGTGGCGTTATCTGGTGACCCAGAAGATATCTATAAAACCGACCAAAAAGTGAAAGAGCTGATCCCTGATGATCCGCATCTCCACAACTGGCTTGATATGGCCAAAGAACGTATTCAATTTCAAGGTTTACCTGCTCGTATCTGCTGGGTTGGGGTCAAAGATCGTGCACGCTTAGCGCTTGCCTTTAACGATATGGTAAAAAATGGCGAGCTCAAAGCGCCGGTCGTCATTGGCCGTGATCATCTTGACTCAGGCTCAGTCGCAAGTCCCAACCGTGAAACCGAAGGCATGCTGGATGGCTCTGATGCCGTGTCAGACTGGCCATTGCTAAACGCCATGCTCAACACGGCATCCGGTGCAACCTGGGTATCATTGCACCACGGTGGCGGTGTCGGCATGGGCTTTTCTCAGCACTCAGGCGTGGTGATTGTGTGTGATGGCTCCGACGATGCGCATCAACGAGTGGCGCGAGTACTCAGAAACGATCCGGCCACCGGGGTGATGCGCCATGCCGATGCCGGCTATGACATTGCCATTGATTGCGCCAAAGAAGAACAACTCGATCTGCCGCTGCTGGATTTACCTAACCAGCCGCTGCGCTAAGGAGAGCAAAATGACCACACTGACATTACAACCGGGCGAACTCACCCTTTCCCAACTGCGGCAAGTAAGCCGTGAATCTGTACAGATTGCTTTTGCGGATGGCATTGAAGCCACCATGAAAGCCAGTACCGACACCGTCGCCGACATCCTCGCTCAAGACCGCGTCGTATATGGCATTAACACAGGGTTTGGCTTGCTGGCTAATACTCGGATTGAATTAGACGATTTAGAAACCCTGCAACGCTCAATCGTGCTCTCTCATGCCGCTGGTATTGGCGAGTTTATGGATGATGCCACCGTGCGTCTTATGATCGTACTGAAAATAGCCAGCTTGGCGCGCGGCTACTCCGGGATCCGCTTCGAGGTCGTAAAAGCACTGGCAGCGCTGGTTAATCACCAGGTGTATCCTTGCATTCCCAAAAAAGGCTCAGTCGGCGCCTCGGGCGATCTTGCACCATTGGCGCATATGAGCACAGTACTGCTCGGCGAAGGCCAAGCCCGGTACAAAGGGGAAGTCATTTCTGGAGAGGCTGCACTCAAAATTGCGGGCCTATCGCCCATCACTCTTGGACCAAAAGAAGGACTCGCGCTGCTCAATGGCACGCAGGCTTCTACCGCTTTTGCGCTTGAAGGCTTGTTTGAAGCCGAAGATTTATACGCCGCGGCCACTGTCTGTGGCGCATTGTCGGTAGAGGCCGCGCTTGGTAGCCGCCGGCCGTTTGACCCACGGATTCATGCCGTGCGTGGCCATCAAACGCAAATGGATGCCGCTGCCGCTTACCGTCACTTGCTGGGCGAAAGTAGCGACATTGGCAACAGCCATCAAAATTGTGAAAAAGTGCAAGACCCCTACTCATTGCGTTGCCAACCACAAGTGATGGGCGCGTGCTTGCAACAAATTCGCCATGCCGCTGACGTGCTCACCACCGAGGCAAATGCCGTATCTGACAACCCGCTCGTGTTCCCAGACGATGGCGATATTATTTCCGGCGGCAACTTCCACGCCGAGCCGGTCGCGATGGTAGCGGATAACTTAGCCCTCGCAATTGCCGAAATCGGCAGCTTATCAGAACGCCGCATGGCCTTACTGATTGATAGCAACTTGAGTAAACTCCCGCCATTTTTGGTCAACAACGGCGGGGTCAACTCCGGCTTTATGATCGCCCAAGTCACCGCTGCTGCACTGGCAAGCGAAAATAAGACCTTGGCTCACCCGGCATCTATCGATAGCTTGCCCACGTCTGCCAACCAAGAAGATCATGTCTCCATGGCGACTTTCGCTGCGCGTCGCTTGCATGACATGAGTGCCAACACCCGCGGCATTTTGGCCGTTGAGCTACTTTCGGCCAGCCAAGGGATTGATTTTCGCGCGCCCAATAAAACCTCTCAGCGCTTAGAGCAAGCCAAAGCCGAGTTACGCGGCGTGGTGCCGTTTTACGACAAAGACCGCTACTTTGCGCCTGATATCGAAAAGGCCAATGCGCTGGTGCAAACCGGTACCTATAACCGACTAATGCCCTCTGGCTTACTCCCTAGCCTGTAAAGTATTTACCCGCAAAAACGGCTCCTTATGAGCCGTTTTTTATTCAATTGCCGCCATCTCCACAGAACACTAAAGCTAAAATAGACTAATATGTAGGCAGTTACCTCCCCTCACCTCGATGTAACGGAGTCGCTTATGTGGCATGCACTGTCTCTACATTTATCCGAACAGCTCGATATTGATTTTGAGATCAGAGAAAAAACCGCCATCGGCGGTGGCGACATCCACGACGCCTATTGCATTAGCGATGGGGGCGAGCAGCGCTTTTTCGTTAAAACCAACCAGCGAGAATGTCTGCCCGCGTTTGAGGCCGAGGCCGAAGGCCTGCGCCAACTGGCAATGAGTGAGCACATTCATGTTCCGCGGGTGTATTTTGTCGGGCCGGTAAAAGACAGTGCAGCATTGGTACTCAATTTCCTACCCATTAAATCGCTCGACGATACCCAAGCCTATTTATTCGGTCAGCAACTGGCGCGTCATCACCGCTGGGGGGAGCAAGTCGAATACGGATTCGATGACGATAACTTCATCGGCMCCAGCGAACAAAGAAACAGCTGGCACCGCAAGTGGTGTCACTTCTTTGCTGAGCAACGAATTGGCTGGCAACTACAACTAGCAGCGGAAAAATCACTGCATTTGGGCGACATTGATACCATCATTCATGGCGTCAAAGCGCAACTGGCTAACCATCGCCCCAAACCTGCACTCCTCCATGGCGATCTGTGGTCAGGCAATGTCGGTTTATCCGTCAAAGGCCCAGTACTATTTGATCCGGCCTGTTATTGGGGCGATCGCGAAGCCGATATCGCCATGACAGAGCTATTCGGCGGTTTCCCGCAAAGCTTTTACAACGGCTACCAGGCTGAATGGCCATTAGACGAGGGTTATCAACAACGAAAAGATATTTATAACCTTTATCATGTGCTCAACCATGTCAATTTATTCGGCGGCCCCTACCTTGCCCAAGCCGAACAATTGCTGACAAAACTCACACTCACGGTGTAGGATGCCAGACACACACACTGAGATAGAGGTTGGCGATGTTATCTGCCGCAATATTTGATATGGATGGCCTATTGGTCGACTCAGAGCCGTTCTGGCAACGGGCGCAAATTGATGTATTGACCGAGCTCGGCGTTTCTATCAGTTTACAAGATACGCGTGATACCACAGGCGTGCGGATTGATGAAATTGTGAAACACTACGCACGTACCCAGCCTTGGCAGGGGCCATCGAATGCTGACGTGCAAGCGCGAATCGTCGCACGCGTGGTTGAGCTGGTTAAAGATGAAAAACCCATGATGCCCGGCGTTAAAGACGCGTTGCAAATTTGCCGTCAAGCTGGCTTAAAAATCGGTCTGGCCTCATCGTCTCCACTGACCCTAATCCATCCGACATTGGATGCGCTAGGGCTTAGCGACGCATTTGAAATTGTCGAGTCGGCGGGGGATTTAAAATACGGTAAGCCCCATCCTAAAGTGTATCTTAATGCCGCTAACGCCTTGGGCGTCGAGCCCGACGCTTGCGTCGCCTTTGAAGATTCCTTTACCGGCTTACTTGCGGCTAAAGCCGCCTCGATGAAAACCATTGTGGTGCCGGCCGCGCATGAGTGGGAAGATCCTCGCTTTGTGATTGCCGATCAAAAGCTTGCCAGCCTAAAAGCTTTTAGTGCGGATAATCTTTCGTCGCTTTAGCGATCGTCTCCTGGGTGGCATTAAGCGCGTACAGTAGTTAATGCTACCTTTTAGAGCAGCGCTCATCATTTATCCATCTTACGATCCTCATCTATACTGACAGTAACCGCTTTGTCATAAAAGAAGGGCTGTGACGATGGATGATATAACTGACCGGCTAGTAAGCTGCCCGCACTGTGGACACCGTATTGATCTCACACTGGATCTCAGTGGCGGCAATCAAGAGTTTTATGAAGATTGTCCCAACTGCTGCAATGCGGTGCACTACAACATGCAAATCGACGAGTTGCATAAAACCGTTAACTTATTTGTCGATGCGGATGACGAGCAAATTTTTTAGCCCACGCACCCTATAACGCCCACTGAATGCAGCGCCATAAATCAGTGTAACGTTATCACCAAGTGCAAACACAAAGCTAACCGACGCGACTCGTATCAGGGTCGCATTGTCTTGATGGGCTATTCTTTGTGTCATCATTGTTTGCTCTCGTTCGGGATGCAAAATTGACACGGCTTTTGCTTCCTTTTCGCGCCTCCTGGCACGTATAATTGCGCGCAATCGATTCCTCCCTCCCTTTCACTTAAACATGTTGAGGCCAACGTGCAGCAATACCATGATGAAGCAAGAGCCATTATTCGGCTCAGTGTGCCTGTTTTTATTGCCCAAATAGCGCAAACCTCGATGGGGTTTGTCGATACCGTCATGGCGGGCGGATATAGCGCCACCGATATGGCCGCCGTGGCGGTTGCCTCGAGTATATGGATGCCAGCCATCTTGTTTGGGATTGGCCTGCTAATGGCCATGGTCCCTATGATTGCGCAACTTAATGGGGCGAGCAAAGCCACTGCGATCCCGTTTCAATTTCAGCAAGGTCTGTATATGGCATTGCTGTTGAGCATACCCATTGGGCTTATTCTTTATAAAGCCGGTTTTATTATTAATCTCATGGATGTGGAAGCAGCGCTAACTGAAAAAACCATCGGTTACTTACATGCGGTAATCTGGGCGGTACCGGCTTTCTTGGTGTTCCAATCCATTCGTAACTTATGCGAGGGAATGTCGCTCACCATTCCCGCAATGGTCATTGGCTTTATCGGGCTTGCGGCAAACATTCCACTCAACTGGATGTTTGTATACGGCAAACTCGGCGCGCCAGAGCTCGGCGGCGTGGGGTGCGGTGTCGCTACCGCGCTGGTGTATTGGATCATGGCTATCCTTATGGCGTTATATGTGGCAGTGAGCAAAAAACTCAGTGGTCTTCAGCTTTTTGCCTCGCTTTACGCGCCAGCACTCAAAGAGCAAATCCGCCTCTTTCGACTCGGGTTCCCAGTCGCTGCTTCGCTGTTTTTTGAGGTGACCTTATTTGCGGCGATTGCCATTTTAATCGCACCACTTGGCTCTATTACCGTCGCAGCGCACCAAGTGGCCATTAACTTCTCCACCATGATTTTCATGTTACCCATGAGTTTGGGTGTCGCCGTCAGTATTCGTGTCGGCCACCTGCTGGGCAAGCGCACCACCGAGGGTGCAGGCAACTCCGCCAAAATTGGGATTTGGCTGGGGGTGAGCACAGCCGTTATTACCGCGCTACTGACCGTTTGGCTGCGCGATCCAATTATCGCCCTGTATTCCGATAATCCAGACGTGGCAACGTTGGCGTCATCACTGATGTTATTGGCCGCGGTATATCAGATCACCGACGCCATTCAAGTGGTCGCGGCTGGTGCCCTGCGTGGCTACAAAGATATGCGTGCCATTTTCCAGCGCACTCTGATCGCATACTGGGGCTTGGGCTTGCCGCTTGGCTATGCACTCGGAATGACAGATTGGCTCGTCCCAGCCATGGGCGCGCATGGGTTTTGGATAGGCATCATCATTGGCTTATCCAGTGCTGCGGTACTGCTCGGGTTACGCCTACGCTGGCTGCGTCAGCAATCTCCTGAATTCCAACTGGCCATGTCAGAACGCTGAATGCCTTGCCACCCTGTCGGCGCTCGCTGGCAGGGTGACACCGGTCACGCCTTTATTAATTTGATATAAAAAACATATAAAACAGCGTGATAGATCAAACCCAACTGCTACGCACGCACCACTAAACCACGTATAGTTTGTCCTTATTCCCAGACAAAATACGTGGCAACCGGTCACATTATCGTAGAGTTGTTTATGTTTGAATTCCTAAAATCTCGCCCATTATCAGATAAAGCCTCGCCACAATCGCCGAACTCTATGCCTTTTGTTCATTCATTGTGTATGAGTAGCCGCGCTATCAATCAAACCACGCTATCGGCCTTATCTTGCCCTCATGGTAAAACACCCTTGGTACTGGCTTTTATCTCGCCACATTTACCCTTTGAAGCAACAACCCAAAAACTCCAAGCCGCGATGCCTTTTTGCCAAACTCTGATCACCATAATGACAGCCGGCGAACTGGGTGGTGGGCATTCTTCGCTGTATCACACCACAGACGGGCAATGGGATAACATTGTTTTGCAAAGTTATGGCGACAATGTCATTGAATCTGTCAGCGCAGCGACCGTGCCCTTACATTGTGAAGACATTAAACGCGGTACACCGACCTTATCGCCCAAGGCACGAATCGAAAAAATCACACGTTCGTTGCAACAGCTCAGGGTGCCTTTTCCTGTCGACGCCCAAGACACAGTCGCACTCACCTTTTTTGATGGTCTTAGTGGTTCAGAGAACTTCTTTATGCAGGCCCTTTATGCCACCCGCCGTTTCCCTTGCTACTTTATGGGTGGCTCTGCCGGCGGTACCCTGGATTTCAATGCAGCCAAGTTAGCACTCAACGGTAAACTACTCGATAACCATGCCGCGCTAGCTTTTATCAAGTTGGCCCCCGGTATCCGCTATGGCATCATGAATAGCCATAACTTCAAACCGACTCACTTCCACCTCGATATTGCCAAGGGCGATCCTGCGACCCGCGTTGTCACCGATGTATTTGCACCTAACAGCACCGCATTAATCTCTCCGGTACAAGCGTTATGCGATTATTTTAACTGCCAGATTGATCAGCTGGAATCGCACTTAAATGGCTACACGTTTGGCGTAAAAATTGGCGAGCATATTTATATTCGCTCAATCGCTGCGATTGATCACCAACAGGGCGCCCTACACTTTTTTTGTGATCTTGATTTTGGCGATAGCCTGTACCTAATGAAGGCGGAAGATTTCGCTCAAACCACCGCGCAAGATTATCAACGACACCTAAAAGACAAGCCACGCCGTCCTTTTGCTATGCTAGCCAACGACTGTATCTTACGCCGGGTCAACAATAGCCATTCGTTAGCGCGCGTCACCTGCTTTGATAACATCCCTAGCGTTGGCGGGTTTTCAACCTTTGGTGAGCTATTAGGGGTACATCAAAACCAGACACTGACCGCACTCATGCTTTATAGCGTCGCACCCAACGAGCCTTTTGCTGATGATTTTGCCGATCAATTTGCCATTCACTATGCCGATTACCGTGGCTACAACGCCCAAAAACAAATTAATAGCTTACAAAAACTTTCGGCGCTTCAATCGCACAGCATCGATCGTCTTTCGCGCTACAAATCGCTACTACAATCACTGTTGGACAGTTACAGCGGCGTGGCCGACTACGCCACCGAGAGCGCAGACATTCTCCAAGCTGTCCAACAACAGTTTTCAACACTTGCTAACGAGGTCAAACAACAACACGAGCAAAGCCAAGATCTACAAACCCACACCGACGCCCTGAGTGTGAACGCCAGCCGTATTGAAGAAATTTTAAAAGTGATTGATGGCATTGCCGAGCAAACCAATCTATTGGCATTAAACGCCGCTATAGAGGCCGCACGCGCAGGCGAGCAAGGGCGCGGTTTTGCTGTGGTTGCTGATGAAGTCCGTAACTTATCGCAAAATACGCAAAATAGCCTTAGTACCACTGGAGAGACAGTGAGAAATGTCAACAGCGCCATTGGTCAGATCAGCCATGTGATTGGGCTGACCCTCGAGGTAATGGATAAAGTCCAGTACTCTGCTGATGGGTTAAGCGATGAAGTCACACGACTACTGAGCCTGTCTGAACAAGCGACCGAAAGTATTCAGTCAAGCATTGCTAATATTGAACAAGTACAGCAAGACATGACAGCCATTGATAAGGAGCTTTCTACCATTTTATCGCTCACCCAAAGCCAACAAGTCGCGGAGTAAGCTCTTAACGCATGCACACAGGTAACGTTCAACCAGGCGATCGTTCATCCGATCGCCTGCGTAAATGGTATGATTGATACGTCAAGAGCTTAGCCACGAGATAAACCATGCGCGGACTCAAAACAACCTTACTGCTCGTTACCTTACTCGGATTAGGTGGGTGCCAATCTGACGATCCGGCCAAAGACATGATAGCTGATTATTACCAACGTTTAGGCAATGTGCTTGATGCACCGACGCCCGACTTTACCACTCCAGCGGTGCCGCCGTTGCCACGCAAACGCGATCTAGTCCAGCCACTTGAAGCACTACGAATGGGCGTACTTGATGCCTACGAGCTGCGTCAGTGTGGCTTGTTTAATCTTATCGCCGAGCGCAACTCATCCCTCGGCAAAGTCGCCGATCGCTTTCGCCAACTCGATTACGAACTCAATTTTATTGACACCGCCCAACGGTGTTTACCGCAAGTCAAAGATCCGAGCATTCACACTGAGTTAGAACAGGCACTGGCACTGAAACGCCAACAGCGCGACACCGTAATCTGGAATACCTTGGCTGATAGTGATGCCTGGCGCGGGCAGCTGAGTTTACCGGCCTATACACTCCCCATTGATCTTCCCGCACATAGTAATGCCGTCAGCACCATTGATCAGTTTAGCCATTTACTCAACCACCACCCGGTAGCCAACGAATCGGTCACCGACTGGCAAGAGAGCATTGAAAAGCAACGCATTCTTGGCGCCCTATTTGTTAGCTTGAGCTATCACACCGCTTGGCTTAACCAAACCAGTGCACTGATCGCCAATCACCAAGAAAAAGTCCTGTGTGGCGGCAATTTTGATACGACCCGCCTAGAGCGCCTACAAACCGTGTTTTATAAATTTTACGTCGGCGATGTTCAGCCGTATTTAGCCCGTGTCGATGGCCTTTATCGTGATATTGCGCCAGCGTTGACCCGTTTTGCTACGTTGCAAACACCGGATGCGTTTAGCGCGTATAAAAACGCCTATTGGCAGGGAGAGGCTTACCGCCAATACAAAGACGCGATCAAGCACCATGCAGATGTATGGCAGCAACTTTTCCAACGCTGTGACGTCAAACTGGGGCAATAGCGACGTAGCGAAGCGACTGAAAAAGCGAAAATATCGCCACTTTGATGATCAAATCGCCAAACAAACGCGAATGTACAAAAATATGCGTTGAAGCGCTTGCGCGATAAAGATGAACTCGCTACTATTCACCCCGCTTTCAAGCACTGTGCGTCCGTAGCTCAGCTGGTTAGAGTATCGCCTTGACATGGCGGGGGTCGGTGGTTCGAGTCCACTCGGACGCACCACTTGGCTTGATAGCAAATGGTCAATCGCTTCAACATCGCGGTGGCTGTTCTAAAAAAATGGTATGCGTCTGTAGCTCAGCTGGTTAGAGTATCGCCTTGACATGGCGGGGGTCGGTGGTTCGAGTCCACTCAGACGCACCAAATATTGAAATACGCGTCCGTAGCTCAGTTGGTTAGAGTACCGCCTTGACATGGCGGGGGTCGGCAGTTCGAGTCTGCCCGGACGCACCACTTCAAATTATCCCCTTCTTTTTTTAGTATCTTGATATATTCCCTTGCGACGCATAAAAAATAAACGTCATGTATATGTTTGCGTAGATATAAAAGGCCTGCTTTCTAACAAGCCTTTTTAAGTTGTACCGTACAATTATGCCACTGAGCTATCTACCGCTAAGACAAACTTTTCGATTGCTTTAGCGACACCGTGGTTATCGTTACTTTCGGTAATATAATCCGCGATTTGCTTGGTTGCTTCCATCGCATTGGCCATGGCAATTCCAAGACCCGCATATTCCAACATCGCATGGTCATTTTCTGCATCGCCCATGCAGATCACTTCGTCGGGGTGAATACCTAAGTGTTCTGCAATTGCAGCGACCCCCGCCCCTTTATGACTTGCCGGGTTTAGAAATTCAAGGAAGAAGGGCGCACTTTGCACCACCGTAAACTCCTCGCGCAGCGCTGCGGGTAAAGCACTGATCACTTCATTTAACTTGCTTGGCTCCGCCACCATCAACACTTTAATAATGGGGTGATCATCGCTTAGAGTCTCGAAATCCATCACGGTGATATCAAGCCCGTTGATGTTGGCCTCAATGTCGGTATACGGGTTGAGCGCAGGGGTGATCAATCCGTGCTCGGTACTAAAGGCATGCACATAGGCACCTAATGCTTCAGCATGTCGAGCGAGCGCTTTGGCAGCTTTACCGTCTAGCCCCTTTTGCAAGATCACCTCGTCAGTCCCCACGTTTTTCACCATCGAGCCGTTGTAATACAGCACAAAGTCTTTATCTGAATGAATATCCAACTCATCCAGCTTAGGTTGCATGCCTTCAAGCGGACGGCCAGATGCCAACACCACGGCCACCCCTTTGTCACGCGCGCGGGCAATGGCCTGTTTGTTTTCAGCCGATATTTCTTTATCGCTGTTTAACAAGGTGCCATCCATATCTAGGGCGATTAATTTGTACATCGTCAACTTACCTCAACATCAAATTCAAAACGGAATGGATTCCCTCAGCCTTAATCGGCTCTACAGCAATAAGCTATCGTCAATGGGAATAAAGCGATCAACGCTATTCACGAGGGAGTTGGCACTTAACGCAGGCACTCCAAACACGAAGGCTTCGGTATGATAGCGCTCGCGAATTTTGTTCATCAGCAAATCAAAGTCGCCATCACCAGAGAGCAGAACCACGGTATCGACATCCGACGCAGCTTCCATCACATCAATGGCAATGCCCACATCCCAATCGCCTTTGGTGCTACCATCGGCGCGTTGAATATAAGGTTTGAGCTTCACGGTAAAGCCAATGTGCCGCAATGCATCTTGAAATTTGATTTGCTGATCATCATCACGACGAATGGCATAAGCATACGCGGTAACCACCTCACCCATTTGGCTCAGCGTGTGCCACAACTGGCGATAGTTAAACTGGCGCCCGTAGGCTTGGCGTGTGGTGTAGTAGATATTTTGAACGTCGACAAAAACCGCGATTTTTTTCAAGTCAGGCTCACAGTCGGTGGGAGAATTGAAGCCAAAGAGGATACCACATCAGGCTACCGTGACGACAATCACAAACGTGGCCGCGTCTAGCAAAAACAAAAAAGCCGCTGATAACAGCGGCTCTCGCAAGAAATATAAACGATTACTGACACTTAGCTGTTTGCTCTGCCTTTGTGAGCATGTCTTGCTGCTCTTTAATCGTTTCTCTCACTATTTTATCAAAAAACTTTCGCTTTTCTTTTGACGACGAGTGACGCACGAAGTCAGAGAAAGCGGTAGATTTTACCTTATTACGCTTGTTCTGCATGGCTTCCTCCTCTCGTGATACCAACGATTCGCTCAAGTGACTCTCGATTGTACTTTTTACGCAATAGTGCGTCAATGTCATCGACGTTAAAGTGTGGTCTCTTGTTGTCACCATCGACGTTTTTCTCAATAAAAGTGATATCAAGACGCTAAGTCATTAACTCAACCCAACAATATTACCCTCATCATCGAGGTCAAGTTTCATAAACGCCGGTTTTTCCGGCAATCCGGGCATGGTCATCACATTGCCGCATAAGGCATAGACAAATCCGGCACCGGCACACAATTTCAACTCGCGGATCGGTACATCAAACCCTTGCGGCGCGCCTTTAATCGTGCCATCCGTTGAAATTGACAGCGGCGTTTTCGCCAAACACACAGCTAAATCATCAAGGCCTTGTTGCTTAAATTGTTGCAGCTGCTGCTTAGCAACATCACTGAGCGTGACACTCCCTGCACCGTATCCGACTTCAGCCACGGCCATCAGCTTTTCTTCTAAGCTTTGATCGGCTGAATACAAAGGCCTAAAGGTCGAAGGAGCGGCACATTGAGCCATGACTTTCTTTGCCAGTTCACGCGTGCCCTCGCCGCCGTGAGCAAAGCCCTCACTGACGGCAACTTGTACCTGGTTGGGTAACGCCTCGATCATGGCTTTTAATGTCGCAAGCTCAGCATCGCTATCTTGCGGGAAACGGTTGATTGCGACCACAGCCGGCACACCATATTGATTTACATTGTTGATGTGCCACTTCAGGTTTTCAAACCCTGCCACCAATGCTTCATGATCATCCGCAAAAAGTGATTCTGGTAGTGGTTGCCCAGGCAAAAAGTTATAGTGCGTTGAGTTGGCCTTTAAGCCACGTAATGTGGCCACAATCACCGCGCAGTCTGGTGCTTTACCGGATGCTTGCGCTTTGATGTTACATGCCTTCTCAAATCCCATGTCTGAGCCAAATCCCCCCTCGGTGACGGTATAATCACCCAGCTTAAGGGCAATGTTATCGGCAATAATCGACGAATTACCATGGGCAATATTGGCAAAGGGGCCGGCATGAATTAGCGTCGGCACGCCCTCTAAGGTTTGCATGAGCGTGGGTTCAATTGCCGCTTTCATGCTTACCGCCATCGCCCCCGCCACTTGCAAATCTTCGGTGGTGATCGGCTCACCGGCATGACTATAAGCCAACACAATGCGGCCAATGCGCTGACGTAAGTCACGAAGATCGCTTGCCAGCGCCAGAATCGCCATTAACTCAGAAGCTGCTGAGATATCAAATCCGCCCTCTCGCTCATAGCCATTAATGGTTTTTCCCGGCTCATTTTTGCCCACAGTAACCATGCGCAAGGCGCGATCGTTATGATCCATCACCCGCTTCCACACCACGCGATTCGGATCGATGTTTAACGCTTTTAGTCCGCTTCGAGCTTCAAAATCGTCATAGCCCAAGCGCTGCTCGTGATAGATGCGCGCGTCAATCGCGGCAGCGGCCAAATTGTGTGCAGCAGTGACGGCATGAATATCACCGGTTAAGTGCAGGTTTAGCTCTTCCATCGGGGCCACTTGTGAATAACCGCCTCCAGCCGCGCCGCCTTTGACCCCAAATACCGGCCCCATCGAAGGTTGACGAATACAAGCGGTCACGGATTGGTTGAGTTTCGCTAACCCTTGCGCCAGGCCGATGGTGGTCACCGTTTTACCCTCGCCCAGCGGCGTTGGGGTAATAGCGGTAACCACGACCAACTTGCCAGTTTGATTAGGCGCGAGGCGCTTCAAACAATTGAGAGAGACTTTGGCTTTGTGGCTGCCTTGGGTTTCAAACTCGGCTTCAAGCAAACCGGCTTGCTTGGCAATGGTAGAAATGGAAGTCAGTGTGGTGTTACGACAGATTTCGACATCAGATAGCATGAAACCCTCTCAATAGAGTATAAAATAATCACGTAAACGTTTGCGTAAAAATGATACCGCTAAAATGACCATTGTAAAGCGAAAGAATACTTGCCGTAAGCGCCCTTTTTGATTTTTATCCCGCCTTACTCGTTCCCACGCAGGAGCGTGGGAACGAGTAACCGAAGCCTCACCAAACCATTCCTCGGTTTATACCGTACACTTAGTGGGTGATAAGGAGATGGTTATGAAAAGCAGCAAGGTTCCGCATGGTAAATGGTCTCGTTTTGGGGCGTTGGCTTCAATAGCCGGGCGAGTGGCGTCGAATGTTGCGTGGGAAGGCACGAAGCAGTTTGCGCAGGGAAATCGGCCAAGTCGTAAAGATTTGGTGATGTCACCGGCCAATATTGCCCACGTGGCCGATAAATTGGCAGATTTACGCGGCGCGGCGATGAAGGTGGGTCAACTGTTGTCGATGGATGCGGGCGATTTGATCCCGCCAGAGCTCAGCGATCTGCTCGCGCGGTTGCGTAATCATGCCACGCCCATGCCGCCAGCACAGCTTAAAGCCGTGCTTAACGAACAATGGGGCGACAATTGGCAAGCAGAATTTACCCATTTTCGCTTCTCTCCCATCGCGTCAGCTTCCATTGGTCAAGTGCACGAAGCGTATACCGATGCCGGTGACAAAGTGGCAGTGAAGGTGCAATATCCACGCATCAAAGACAGCATTGATAGCGATGTCGACAATGTCATCACTCTGCTGCGTTTGAGTGGCCTTATCCCCAAAGAGGCGAACTACCAAGCTTTGCTCGATGAAGCCAAGCAACAGCTGCATGACGAGGCCGATTACCTGAAAGAAGCGCGGTCGCTTATCCGGTTTGGTACCCATTTAAAAGACGCTGACGGCTTAGTGGTGCCTAAAGTACACTCAGCTCTTACCTCGGATCGCATTCTAACCATGAGTTATATGGCGGGTGAACCCATTGAGCAGCTTGACCGTGCTTCAGAAGCGGTACGCCAGCGGGTGGTAAGTCGTTTGTTCCAATTGCTGTTTGAAGAGGTGTTTATGTTTGGGGAGGTGCAAACCGATCCGAACTTCGCTAACTACTTGTATCAGCCAGACACGGGCCGCGTGGTATTGCTCGATTTTGGCGCCACGCGTCAGTATGCACCGACGTTTACCGATGGCTATCGCAAGCTGTTTTTGGCGGCGATAAAAAAAGATAATGCAGGGATTGAAGCGGCGCTGACTCAGATTGGCTTTTTTGCTGAGCATATTTTACCCGAGCAAAAGGCCAGCGTGCTTGAGCTGGTGAACACCGCTTGTGAGCCCATTGCTGCCGATGCGCCATTTGCGTTTGGGCAAGCAGACTTAGCCACGCGCTTACGTAATCGCGGCGTCGCCTTGAGTATGGAGCAAGGCTATTGGCATACGCCGCCGGCCGATGCGTTGTTTTTGCATCGTAAAATTGCGGGCTTGTATTTACTGGCCGCGAAGTTGGATGTCACCTTAAATGTGCGTGCATTGTTAATGCCCTATTTAACCGGCGAGCCACAGACTGAGACAGCGCAAGTTTAATCCCGCTGCGCGACGGGAACGGCATGTTCGATTTAGTCACTATCGCGCAATGCGTCGCAGTACACCACAAGATCGTCGGCGGTCCAATGGGTTGAGACGTTACGCTGAGTCAGTGAGGTTTCAACCCAGCCTGCGCTGACCACCTCAAACCAGTGAGTTAGCATTGCCTCAAATCCTTTGCTCGCCTGCATACCGGTCCAATCTGGGAGGCTAAGTTGAGTGATTACGTTGTCTTGCATGCGTTCGCCTCGGGTAAAGCCATCAAAGAAATAGCACTCATTACGATACGCAGCGGCAATGGTTTCTTTGGTGGCACCGTATTGGCGATTCATGCTGGCTTCAAACAAGCTATTATCACGGTGCCAGCGCACATCTAACCGGCCGAGTAACCCTTCACCAAATTGCGCGAACACGTCTAAATCATCAATACTCATGTCGCCATGTACATTAATACTGTCGAGCGGATGAATAAAGTCATCAAAAATAAAGCGGCGTGGTGTATCAGGCAGCGCATGGCGGTGTTTTTCCCAGCGCAACGATAACAACGGTGTACCTAACTCGTCTTCCGGACGCTGATCGTTCAGGTGGGTGTTTAACAGTGGCAAATAACGGCGATTAAACCCGACAAACAACGGCGTTTGGTGTTGCTCAGCCAAGTTAAATAAGGTTTCAACGTCTGCGCCTGAAGGGGCAACGGGTTTATCAACAAATACCGGCACGCCAGCTTCGAGGCAGGGACGAATCAAGGCCGCATGCGAGTCGGTCGCGCTATGGATCATCACCCCATCCACACCAAGCGCCAAGCATTCATGGATGTCGGTGGCCGTGTTCGTCACCCGATATTGATATGCGAGCGCAGCCAACTTTTGGCTATCACGGCTACACAAGACCCAATCTAATCCTGGCCAGTTGGCCAATAAGGGTAGATACGCTTTCTGGGCAATGTCGCCAAGCCCGATCGATGCGATCTTCATGCTTTCTCCTTACGTCGTGGCGCAGCCAGCTGTAGCCCAACCGGATGCGGCCCAACCGAGTGCGGCCTCAGTCAGCGCTGGAAGTCGCCAGCAGAAATCAGTAACCTAGCCGCATTCTACACAGTGTTTATCATTATGAATATTTTAATCTCTTGGCTCTCTCAGGCCGGTGCGTGGTTAACGCCCTGGCTAAATGATATTGCGATGGCTATTGTCGCGTCGCTTTTGGTGGTGTTTGGTAATGACATTAACCGTACCCTACGCCGTTTATTAACCGGACACCATTTTATTGTTCGTACTCTGGTATTTGTGGCAATCAATGCTTTTGGTTACGGCGCTTTCATTATAGCGGTGTCGCCGTGGCTTGCGGGTAAAATGCGTGGATGGCCTGATCATTGGCTGTTTGCCGGCTTAGTGGCGACCTTTATCTTTATCGGGATGTGGGCGCAGCGTCAGCGCCAAATCTAACCGCCCGATAGCCCAGCCCCCTTCCCTGTGATGCCCAATCATCCACTTTCTCGTATGGCTGTTTAATTACTAAGCAGCCATACTGTGTAAGCAATCCGATACTGGTATCACAGCGTATTGGTGAGAAAAAGGAGATTTGTATGCAACGTGGACTCATGTGGTTTCGCCACGACCTTCGAATACACGACAATCCTGCGCTCGCTAATTTGGCCTCAAGCTGTGACACGCTGACCTGCGTGTTTGTGATTGATCCGAGCTGGTCACGTGCAGATCATTTTCAAAGCAAGCATTTGGGCCCTCAGCGCGAGGCATTTTTGTGGCAAAGCTTAACGGAGCTGCACCGCGCCTTAGATGCCATGGGGCAAAAGCTGATTATTCGTACGGGCAACCCGCTGGAAGTGGTGGCGAACCTTTGTATGGATCATGAGTTTGATCTGATTGGCGTCACCGACCACCCTGGTACGCGTGAGCGCCATCAGGTAGACACCTTAGTCAGCCGCTTTCCGCAGCGGGTGGTGGTGTCCGATGCGCATACGCTGTTTACACAACACCAGTTGCCGTTTGATTTACCTGATATCCCGCCAACGTTTACGCAGTTTCGTAAAGCGGTCGAAAAGAAAGGGATCCAACCGCGATTACCCTTGCCGGTGCCTGAGTCATTACCGGCGCCCTTGGCTGGCATGACATCTGAGCCGGCACCACTGTCCGACCGTCGGATTTCCCCGTATCAAGGCGGTGAAATTGCCGGCCGCGCCCAGTTAAATCATTTCTTATGGGATACGCACCGGGTCCAGCGTTATAAAGAAACGCGTAATGGTCTTGATGGGTGGGCGTTTTCTTCGCGTTTATCGGCTTGGCTGGCCAACGGTTGCTTGTCGGTACGTTGGGTGGCCGCGGAGTTAAACCGCTATGAGCGCAATGTCGAGCAAAACGAATCGACCTATTGGTTGTATTTTGAGTTGTTATGGCGCGAATATTTTCAGTGGATGCTGTATCACTACGGTGCGCGCTTTTTCCGCTTTAAAGGTATCGCCAATAAACGTCCTCTAACCACGTTTTATGCTGAAGCCTTTATGGCATGGCGCGAAGGCAGTACCGATTTCCCGATTGTGAATGCCGCCATGCGTCAGTTAAAACACACTGGGTGGATCTCTAACCGTAGTCGCCAGTTAGTCGCCAGCTGTTTAATTCACGAGCTTGGGATCGATTGGCGTTATGGCGCGGCGTATTTTGAGCAGCAGCTGATTGATTTTGATGTGGCGGCCAACTATGGCAATTGGCAATATTTGGCCGGTGTAGGGGCTGATCCCCGCGGCAGCCGCCGATTTAATCTCGACAAGCAAGCCGCGCAATACGATCCTGATGGCAGCTTTGTCGCCAAATGGCTAACCAATGAAGAGCCCTTATATTGATGGTGAGGATAATCCGATACTACCCCTTTATTTACCAAGTTACCCATTTATTTACCCCGTAAAGCATCGTTCGCTTAGCCTCTCGGCTCGCCGGCTTTTTCGCAGGCGGGTCGGTAGCTATCAATAATCGCGCTCACTTTATCGCTCACCCGGCGTGAGAATAGTAAGGCAATGTGGGTAACCGGGTACACATCGTGGCTAGTCATGCCTTCGATTTTTGTTTCTTCAACCAACACGGTGCCATCACAGACTTGTTTTTTTAACAGCATAGCCGCGGGGCCGAAGGGACAATCTCCGGCGAGGCTGTGCAACGGTGGCAAGTCGACCCAAGGGGTAACGGTATCTGGGATCAACAGGTGCTCACTACGTTGAAATAACCAGCCGCCCCACCCAAGGTCACCAAATAAACGAGCAAGTTGAGCACCTTGGTGCGGAGTCCCTAAGGTGATCACCGTACGAACGTTTATCGTGCCAGACGAGAGGCGCTCGGTTTGGCGCTCAAGGTAGCGTCGAATAATCAGCCCACCCATTGAGTGACCAATAAGAATGGCGGGCGCTTGGCCAATAAACGCATCAATTTTAGCGTTTATCTCATCGAAGTCTGGGTTCAAGGTGTTATACGAAAGATTCAGCACCTGATGGCCCTGTTTTTCCAGCCGCTCACACAGGGGGATCAAAAAGATGCCGTGCATGTATAAGCCGTGCAATGTCACAATTTTCATCCCGTCTCCCTTTTTAAAAAAAACGCCTTACCCTTCATCGAGTGAGACGTCATTGTGTTTTACTCGCGCTCTATCATCCGTTAGAAAATCAAATGGGCGATACCTGCAACAACGGGAAGCGTCACCAGGGTACGCAAAATAAAGATCACAAACAGCTCCCACAGTTTTACTGGAATCTTACTGCCGAGCAAGAGTGCACCTACTTCGGAGATATAAATCAGCTGAGTGACCGACACGGTTGCAATCACAAAGCGGGTCATTTCGCTTTCAATGTCTGCCGCTAGAATGGCCGGGATAAACATATCAGCAAAGCCGATCACCATGGTCTCGGACGCCCTCACCGCATCAGGAATGTGCAGCAATTCAAGCAGTGGTACAAAGGGTGCGCCGAGAATACTAAAGACGTCGGTATATTCTGCGACCATCAGTGCCGCGGTTCCGATTGCCATCACCACAGGCAAGACACCGAGTACCATGTCGACAGCGTTTTGGGCGCCCTCTTTGAGCACGCTGTTCACCGAGCGGATTTTCTCGGCACGGTTGAGGGCACAATGCAGGCCATAGCTTAACGTAGAATACCCTTCTGGTAATGTTTCCTCGTCACCTTGTCGCTCTGAGTTATCGATTAACGCATCTTTTTTCCAGCATAAAGGAGGCAAACGTGGCACCACTATTGCCGCCGCAATCCCGGCTAAACATACAGTGAGATAGAACCAGGTAAACATATGCATCAAATTAACTTGTGCAATCACCACCAAGCTAAAACTGATCGATACCGCTGAGAAGGTGGTGCCGACAACCGCCGCTTCTCGCTGGGTGTAAAAGCCCTGCTCATACTGTTTGCTGGTCATCAAAATGCCGACACTACCGTCGCCCAACCAAGACGCCGCACAATCAACGGCCGAGCGCCCCGGCAAACCAAACAGTGGGCGCATGACTTTGGTGAACACCGCGCCCAATAACTCCAATAAACCAAAGCTGGTTAGCAGTGGTAACAATAAACCGGCAAAAATGAACACCGAAAGCAAGGTAGGCAACAATTCATTAAGCACAAACGCCCCGGTGGTTTCGCCCATGATCACAGGCGTACCGATCCCATAAAACGCCATGATGACAAAAACAGCGCCAAATATACGAGTTGCCAACCAAATGGGGGTTACGTTGAATAAGCCATTAAGGAAGCCATGGCGTGTGATCACGGCAGGTTTGGTCAAGGTAACCAATACTGAAACAACGGCACTCAACACCACTAAGGCAGTGACGACCGCGGTTGCACTATTACCTAACAAGTCCAACACAGTGCTGGCCATCACCGCAATAGGGATAGTGACACTGTCGCCGAAAGTAATGGGTGTCATGAAAAACAGCAACCCAAGCAGCGATGGGATCGCGAACATCAGAATATTTCTCGTCGAAGGTGCCTTCTTGGAGAGTGTGTCAGTTTTTTGCATACGTCTGAATCCTGAATTTTTATTTATCTCACAGCGAAAACCAACCACTTTGGCGATTAATTATTCACTCACTGTGACTGACTGGCATGCAGATTATCGAATCACACATAGGATGTAAATAACTATTTAGTCATAAATACTGAATAAATACATCGTAAAAGTCGATTCGCCATGCCATTTTCTGGTTTCATAGTTCAACAAACTCTCTTTTGTGAAAAGTTTGTTACACCATTTTATTGACCAAGATCAGATTCTGTTACTCATTTGTAGGGTATGAGGTGGGTTAGCTCACAGAATAAGCCCAAATATAATCAACCGATAAGGCGCAAATTTGCCTTCAATGCCTGTTAACCAATTTTAAAGTCAATACGGGCATATTCTTTGATCAACCAATCACCAAAGTCATTGAGGAGGGTCATAACAGCACGTTTTTTTACAGGTTTGCGTTCTAGTAGTATAAAAAGTCGCTCAATTGCGGTTTTCTGGGCAGGATAATGTTTGATAAATGCGTCGGCACACTCTTCTAATGACTCACTCCAACGTGCTTCTTTATGCATAACTAACCCAAATGCGGCGCGTATTAAGGTATCGGCGATCGATTGTGCGACGTTGAGCTGGGTATTCCAAGTTGTCGCGGCGGTCACCTTTTGCTTGGCGCGCGCAAGCTTTTCCGATACGTCTGGATTCATGGCTTTTGCCACTTCCCAACTGGCTTCGAACAAGCCAAAACTAAGAGAGAGATCTTGTCCATACAGGCAAATCGCTCTGTGCTTAAAAAAGAAGCCCCAATGGAAGACTTGCGACAGATCGCTAACGTGTGACACTGTCACTATATCGATATGGCAATCACTGATCACTTTGCTATGGCTGGTTTTCAATCGCCACAACAAGGTATTTAACGCATTAGATTGATCAAGCGTTAACGCCTGTTGGCACACAACGGTCAGTGATAACACCGTTTCTTTGACGACCGCACGGCGCCAGACAATATCGCCACTGATATACACACTGTGAAGCCGCTTGCCAAGAAGAGCACGCAGCTGTTTCACCGCTTTGATCATCACGGGAATAAATTCAGATTGGAATGGCGCGCGCCGATCGGGCTCGGGTAAATACGCGGTTCGAGATTGCAACTGAGTCACGACTTTTACACACGGTTGAACAGGCGCGCTATTGTTGGTCATCTGCATTAACAAATCAACGCTCTAACAACGGCTCTGCTTCAATTTTAGTCAGTCTCTGTGATAATCACCAGAGCGGTTCGCTGTGCATGGTTTAGGGGGTGCCATACGAATCTCTAGAGCCATGCCCCACTCTTGGCGTTTTTGATCGCTGAGATGCCACCTTGCGCATGTTATAGTGCGACCATGCACACCCCAACGAGAGATAATTATGACGCAACACAACCTGCTTAACTTAGAGGATATAATCGAGACCGCGTTTGATATTTTTGCCGAAATGGCCCCCGACAACTTGGAGCATGACGATTTGCTGCTTTTTGAATCTCGGTTTGAAGACGAAGGCGGTGCGATTGTGGTCGAAGTTAATAGTGATTGGCCTGAACACGTGGGCGCTGATATAGATTTATCTCAGTGTGCAGAAGTGCAAATTGGACTGGCCGGCGACGAAGTGCTTAAACCTGTATTCGCGCGCATGCTGATTAGCCGCGATATCGATAATAAATTCTGCCATATGCTGTGGAACCGAAACGGAAAGCAGTTGCATTAATGTCCTTACACTTATCTTGAGGCTCTCAAGCGCATTCAAACTTAGCCGTAACGGCAGCCCTTTCACTGCCGTTATTGTCGGTTTTGCGGGTAATCACGATATTCTGACCGATTAATGCGTGGTGAGCGAAGCGTGATCATCGCCATGAGTTTCTGCGTGATAGCTGATGATAAGCCCGATCGTGGCGAGTGTGCCGAGTATCAGCATGATTGCCCCCAGAGAGAGTTGACTTGCCACGCCCAACTGACTTGCCACCAAGGTGACTACCCCTGCCAAAAGGTTTTGTGTACCGCCTAAAATCGCGCCGGCGGTTCCGGCATGATGAGGGAACGGACTAATTGCACCGGTGCTTGCTGCGGGAAACAGAATGCCTGCTCCGGCAAAGTAAACACAGCCACCGCCAATCAATGCATAAAGTGACACCTCACCCATTAGGCCAGGTAAGGTGATCAATCCTGCCCCCATCAGAGCGAGGACGCTGCCCAGTGCCAACGTGGCATAATAGCCCAGGCTGTCGGCGAATCGGCTCGATAGCCCCGCCCCCACTAAGTAAGCAGGAAGTGGTACCACAAAAAGCAAACTAATCATACGCGGTGATAACGCCATGGTATCGGACATAATTACACCTGCCGCTGCTTCAAACAGAGAGACACCGGCAAACACAGTCACGAGGCAAAGCAGATAGCCTCTAAAGCGACGTGAGCCCATAACATGGCGGTAACGTGTACCAAAGTGACCGGGTTGACGTGACTCACGTGGCAATGTTTCGGTAAATCGCAGCGTCATGATCGCATACACGGCAATGCCTAGTAGGAGCAAGAAAAAGTAGCTCGCGCGCCAGTTTAATGCTTCGGTTAAAAATCCCCCGAGTAGCGGCGCAAGTAAGGGAGAGAAAATCAGTCCCATACTGACAAGGCTATTAGCGCGGTGCAGTTTAGCACCAGAAAAACAGTCTCGCGGGAGTGTACGCGCCATGGCGCCGCCACAGCCAATGCCAGCACCTTGAACGACGCTGCCAATCAAAAAACCGTTAAATGAGCTCACCAGTAAGGTTACGCCGGTACCCACTAAAAATAGTACCAGGCCGGCCAATATCACGGGTTTACGCCCTACTCGGTCAGACACGGCACCATAAATGAACTGCGATAATCCGTACGGAATCAAATAACAGGCCATGACTGCTTGTAACCGTGACGGTGACACCGCAAAGTCCGTCGCCATCACGCCAATAGAAGGTACATACATGGTTTGGGTCATTTGCCCAACCGCTGCCAACATCACGATCAATAGCAATAGCTTGCCCATAGGCATTGCCGAGGACATACCAACACTCCTAAAAATTATTATGCGAAATAAACATTGAAAAACGAAACAAGATTGAGGTTAAGGACATAACCTCCGCGAACACCTTGTTTACGGTGAGGGAATGATAGGCTTTGCAGGCAAGGTAAGCAATCGACGTTTAGCCTCACCACCCCGATTCTTTGTTATATTAAAGATTAGTTTATCTAATCCTAAATCCAGCGACGCACCTGTGCTTTGTAGGCTTCAAATTCATCGGGCCATTGGCTCAACAAGCGATACTCTTCGGCAGGAATAAATGTGGCAGACAAGTAAGCCATAAAAGCAGGGATCATCCCCCAGCACCATAGCGCATTAAAGTAGAACCCGGCGGCAACAATGATCAATATCATCGCCAAGTACATTGGGTTACGGCTATAAGCGTAGATGCCTGTAGTGACCAGCGCGGAGGGGGCTTGTAGCGGATCGACAGTGGTGTGATGACGATGAAACGCCCATTTCGCCGCCAGCAATAGCCCTAAGGCAACGACAAACGGTGCAATCGCCCAGCTGGGGCTGCCTAGCTTAATATCAAAAGGAAAGTAATACGTTAATGCAAGCCCGCCGCCAATTGCCGCTAACATGGCAACGGGAGGTAAAGGGGGAAAGAGATAACGCCAAGCCGGTACACGCATAACTCGTCCTTGAGTGATGACTGATATAATACCGAAACTCTAACCAAAAAAGGCAGCCACTGTCACTGCCTTTTTGCCAAATTACGAGGCGTTAACGCTTAATATTCAGTCTTGCTCAAGATTGAGACGATGCTTGCCGTGTTCGATCTTGGCTTTCAGATAATTACGGTTACCATCTTTAAGGTGGGCTTTGGTGCCAATCACTTCTTTTAAGGTGATACCTGCGGCTTGTAATTCTTCGATTTTTTTCGGGTTATTGGTCACTAAGCGGATGCAATCAATATTAAGCGCTTTGAGCATTTGCGCCGCTTCGGTAAACTCTCGCAGATCGTCAGCAAAACCAAGGTGATTGTTGGCTTCGTAAGTTGTCATGCCTTCGCTTTGTAACTTATAGGCGTCTAACTTATTGTACAGACCAATTCCTCGTCCTTCTTGACGGAGGTACAAAATAATCCCGCCATCTTCACCCATTTTATGGATAGTTTCTTCTAGTTGTTCGCCGCAATCACAGCGTGAGGAGTGAAAGACATCGCCGGTTAGGCACTCAGAGTGCATACGTACTAGCGGTGGATTAGCCGTGTGATCGGCCTGCTTAAAGATCAGCGCGACGTGCTCTTGTTCGGATTGTAATCCATGGAAGGAAAGGATCTCTGCGGGGATCTCGCTTCCCACCCCGACTTTCAACGGCACTCGGGCCCTAACTTTAACCATTATGCGTTTATCTCTTACTGCTGATACCCGATTCAGGGCGCTAACATTACTACACCCACGATCGGATGCCAATGAGAAGATGTTATAATATAACACAAAAGGGTTATGTTATAACATTATATATTCAGATATTGAGTGTGTTTATTGTAACCGGCGCACCACAACGGCAGGATTACCCGCGACAATAGAGAAAGGCTCAATGTCTGTATCCACGACAGATCCTGCTTCAATCACGACCCCCTCACCGATTGCAATGCCCGCTTTAATCACCGTATTGCCTTCAATAATGACGTTGTTACCAATAATCACATCTTGAGAAGACTCACACTCACCACGGGCAATATCTAGCGGTAATACGCGATGGCGGGTGGTATAGATCCCAACGTTCGGGCCAATGCTGACATTATCGCCAACGCTGACATGCGCGCCATCTAGAATCGTGCAATTGGGCCCGACACTGACATTACTGCCGATACTAATGTTCATACCGTAATGACAAAAGAAGGGCGCATCGATTTCGACGTTGTCACCGATATGCGCAAACAGTTTAGTGGTGACCACATTTAAGCTGGAGGCATCCTCTGGATCCAGTCGATTAAATTGTTGGCACAGTCGGCGCGCCGCATAACGAAACAACGTCAGTTCCTCATCGGCAGGACAGTACGGCAAGCCTCGCTGCATTTTTTCAAATTCCGTCATCCACCTATCCTTGATGCGGCATGGGAGCCGAGGTCGACTCAAACTCTGAGTTATCGACCGATGACAAGGCCACCAGCGCATCGCCATATTGATCTAGAAACTGATTGCCCAATGTTAGGCCCAATTGATAATCCGCCTCCAAGGCTTCAGATTTGCTCAACAACGCACTGCTTTGCAGCGGCTCATTCGGCGCAATTTGTAGCACTTGCGCACGCGCAGGTGGGTTGGCCAAAAACTGTAGCTCACTTTGATAGCTTTGATAGTGGGTGGTGAACATTTTCAGCATGTCGGTACTGAGTGGCTTACCCGATAGCGATTGTAGCCGATAAATGGTGTCACCACCGAACAGCCAGCGTCCGCCATTTTGCATCGCCTTCTCTCTCATACTGTCTTTCACTCGACTGACCCACTGCTCTCGGCTCGACTTATAGCGTTCCGATAACTCTCCTAACTGCTTACTCAGCTCTTTTTGAAAGGTTTCAAACCGCGCTAGTCGATATTTTTCTTCAAAGTTAGTGAGGTAATCCGCGATTTTAAATTGGGGTTTGTGGGTTTCAAATCGTGCTCGCAGTGTTTCAAGAAAGCGACCGCTATCATCGACGCGTTTTTCCTGCTCTACATTAGGCTCTGTACGGATCACCACAATGATATCCGCGCCGCGCGCAAACGCTTCTTTCGCGGGGATCGCAGCGGTCACGCCACCATCGACGTACCGGTGATCGTTGATATTAACCGGGTGTGGATACAACAGTGGAATGGCACAGGTTGCCTTGAGCGCATCAGGCCAATTATCATCCGTAAGCGAGAAAAAGGCAGGTTTCAAGATATCGACATCGGTTGCACACGCATAGGCATATCGATTTTGCAGGTGACGACGTGCCGTCTCCATGTCCAATGCCGTCTCTTTTCCGGGTAGCGCGGTCTCTAGTGCCCAATCAAGATCCATATGATGCTGACGCCGCACATACTTCATTAAGTGGAAGAAGCGTTCTTGGGTCGTCAGCTGGGTAATAAATCGGTAGCCATATTGGTATTGTTGGCAGACATACGCGCTCATATTGAGCGCCCCAGCGGACGTACCATAATAGTGCTCGAACGGATCAAAGTGGCGAGTCAAAAATGCGTCGATGACACCCGCCGTAAAAATACCGCGCTGCCCACCTCCTTGCAGGACCAAGGAAATTCTTTGCGGTCGCGAAGGCTGGCTCTTATTTAAACCGATAGCCTGCGTATCGGCCGCAAACATCTTAGGTTGTACGGCTTGCTTGCTGTCTACCACACTCGCCCCTTACGAGCACACTCACGTTATGCATCTGTTTTTATTGAACGATGCCGCATAGTCTAACGCGTCGTGTAACGCTGCGCTAGCGCTTACCCCGTTACGGATGAGTGAGCGTGTTTCAGTAAGCATCTAACCTGACACTTATCTACATTGTTCACTTTTACCCCATCACTGCCACCGCAGCGAAGGTAAATATCATGCCTAGCGCACAACCTGCGGTGATTAACGCGTAGCCCAATGTGGTGTTCATCGCCTGACTCCTTACTGTTTACGTTTTTAATTTTGTTACCGGGTTAGCTGGTTCGCTAGTTAGCTCACCAACAGTATAAAACCTGGTTAAGTGTGCGCCTTTATGGGCTGCAATTCTGCTATCAGGATCATGTTTCATCACGCTGTGGCACAATAAAAGCGCTTGTTAATGCTGTTTTTTTCGTCAATTAACGTGCACCACCAAATAACCATGAATCACCACCTATTGATAAAAAAGATAGTTCTTTTCACTAGAGAACAACAAAATTTTATCATCAACAACTGTCAAAGCGTCATTATTGCAGGTTAACCCCCATCTTTTTGCTAACTTGTTGGTTTTAAGGCTATTGATTTAGTCTCTTGCTGTGCTTAATGTGCAATGACTGCCCGCTTTAGATAAAAAAATCAACATTCGGGCAACAGGACGTTAAAAATCAATATTGCGGGAATGTGCTATTTCTTTCATATCGGCCAAAAAACGCAGCATCACAACACTGCGGGCTTGGATAAGCGCAAGAAGGGCAATTCGCAAAGGAGTAAGTAGATATGCAAAGAGAACAATGGGGCTCACGGGCTGGGTTTATCCTCGCTGCCGTTGGGTCAGCAGTCGGCCTAGGGAATATTTGGCGATTCCCCTATATGGCGTATGAGAACGGTGGCGGTGCCTTTTTTATCCCTTACCTTTTCGCCATGCTCACTGCCGGTATTCCATTTATGATCATGGAGTTTGGTTTAGGGAAAAAATTACGTGGCTCATCGCCCGTGGTTTTCTCAAAACTCAACACCAAGTTTGAGTGGCTCGGTTGGTTCCAAGTCTTGATTGCGGCAACGATTGGGATCTACTACGTCGCGGTCATTGGTTGGGCCATTTCGTACTTTGGCTTCTCATTTGGACAAGATTGGGGCACAGATACCAACGCCTTCTTCTTTTCAGATTACCTAAAGCTGGGTGAAAACTCGCCCACTAATTTGGGTGATTGGCAATGGCATATTGCGATTCCGATGATCATTGCGTGGGCAATCACGTTTGCTGCCGTATTCCGTGGCGTAAAAGGCGGGATCGAAAAGGCGAGCAAAATCATGATGCCACTGTTGTTTATCATGGTGCTGCTGCTAATTGGCCGTGTGGTGATGTTACCGGGCGCGCTTGATGGGCTTAACTACTTGTTTTCGCCAGACTTTAGCAAACTGACAGATGCCAGTGTTTGGTCCGCTGCTTACGGGCAGATTTTCTTCACTCTCTCTGTCGGCTTTGCCATCATGCTCGCTTACTCAAGCTATTTACCTGAGAAATCGGATGTGAATAATAACGCCTTAATGACGGTGTTGATTAACTGCGGCTTTTCGATTGTCGCGGGTGTGTTGATCTTCTCTATTCTCGGCTACATGGCCGCCGAACAGAGTAAGGGCATCACTGACGTCGTCAGCGGCGGTGTCGGCTTGGCCTTTGTCACTTTGCCAGCCGCAATTAATCTGTTGCCTATCCCTTATATTTTGGGTCCCTTGTTCTTCTTAGCGCTGGTGGTGGCAGGCTTAAGCTCGCATATCTCGATCATCGAGGCGGTTACATCATCGATCATGGATAAGTTGAATGTCACACGTCAAAAAGCGGCAATCGCGGTTTGTGGTGTGGGCTTTGTGGTCTCAATGGCGTTTGCTACCAACGGTGGCTTGTTGCTGCTTGATTTAGTCGACTACTTTGTCAACAACGTTGCATTGTTAACCAGCTGCTTGCTTGAGCTAATTGTCGTAGGCTGGCTAGTGAAACTGTCTGACATCCGTCAATACGTGAATCGCGTATCTGAATTTAATGTGGGACAGTGGATGGAAATTTGTATCCGCTTTATCAGCCCGATTATGCTGGCCGTGATCTTGGTGAAAAACCTGATTGATACCTTTAACGACGGCTATGGTGGCTATGCGCAGTTCGAGCTATTAACCCTCGGTTGGGGCTTGGTGGCAGCCATGCTGGTTGTTGGCATTATTGTTAACAGCACAACCACACCCGCTCGTGACATGGAGACAGACGCATGACAACAGGTGCAATCGTAATGATGCTTATCGGTTTAGCGGTAACATGGGGCGGTGCCGCTCTGTGTATTCGTAAAGCGATGCAAAGTAATAGTGAATAAAATATGTGAAGCGCCTGCTGCAAGTAGGCGCTGTTTTGACAATACAAACACGCCTAACAGCCCTCAAGCTCGATATCGCTTGGGGGCTTTTTGTTAGTCGCTGATTAATTACACAAACTGCGGGGTTGTTTCTAGCATCTTAGCCACAAAGCACCGATAATGGACCGATCAAAATAGCAACGAGGACAAAAGCACTATGGCTTCAGCCAAACGCATCTTGGTGGTGGATGACGATGTTGAGATTCGTGAACTTCTTCAGGCTTATCTGGCGAAAGCCGGTTATGACGTAGTCACCGCGCAAAATGGTCATGAGATGCAATCTAAGCTGGCCGTGCAGTATCCCGACTTAATTCTTTTAGACGTCATGCTTCCGGGTGATGACGGCTTTACCTTATGTAAACGTATCCGCAAAGACTCGGGTGTCCCCATCATTATGCTCACGGCGGTGTCGGACGAAACGGATCAAATTGTCGGACTTGAGTTGGGCGCGGATGATTACATTGCAAAACCCTTTAGCCCTCGCCAACTGATTGCACGTATTCGCGCGTTACTGCGCCGTACTCAACAGTTACAAGAAACAACCTTGTCACGCCCAAAAGCAATCCGCTTTGGTCAGTGGCGTCTTGAGCCAGCTACGCAGCAGCTGCATCATGTTGTCACTGGGATGGAAATCGAGCTGTCTGCCTCTGACTACGCACTGCTCATGCTCTTTATCGACCACCCGCACCAGCTACTGGATCGTAACGCCATTAGTCAGGCAACACGCGGGCGAGATGCCCAAGCGCAAGAGCGTGGTATTGATGTTCAAGTCAGCCGTCTGCGTCAACGCTTACGCGATACCAGTAAAGCGAACCTAATTAAAACGGTACGTGGTGCAGGTTATATGTTTGTTGCCGAGATCCAGTATGAATCATGAATGGCTCGAAAAACTGATCCCACGCTCTCTGCTTTCCAGAACACTGCTGTTAACGCTACTATCGGTGGTCTTGGCACAAGGGATTGCGACATCAATCTGGTATACTCAGTCGAAGCGAACCCAGTTAGAGGGATTAGAATCCGCATCGGCGAGTTTAGCCAACATGTTTGCATCGACCACCACCTTTTTTCAGTCTTTACCCGTGGCGTATCGTCATGTCGCATTGAATCAGTTGCGTAATATGGGTGGCACGCGGTTTTTTGTTTCATTCAATAAAGAAAAAATTCACATCACGCCGATCGAAGACACGCAAGCCAAACAGGTTGCTATCGATACCGTATCAGGCATTCTTCATCAACAACTGCCGGCGTTAAACACCATCGAGGTTAATTTTTCTCGCCCTGAAACATTGCGAGTGCTGAATAACGATATTTTATTGCAAGATTTACCCAAGTCTTGGGCACATCACACCTTAAGCTTAGAGCCACTCAATCCACCTATTCTGGTGGTGCAAATGGAGCTTAAAACCGGTGAATGGGTTTATATCGCTGCCCTACTTCCTGCGCCCTATGTGACCCTCGATGATACGCTGATCACCGCCGATCAAGTGGTCTTTATCGTGGTCATTACCGCTTTGCTGCTATTTTTTACCTACATCTTAATTCGTCAACAAGCTCGGCCGCTAAAGCGATTAGCAAAGGCCGCTAATTTATTCAGTACTGACATTGAGCAACCCCCGCTTAAAGAAGAAGGCGCGGCTGAAATTGCGATTGTGACCCGAGCCTTCAACCGGATGCAACGACGCTTACAACGCCATCTACGCGAGCGGGAAACCCTTTTTCGCTCGATGTCGCATGATTTAAAAACCCCTATCACGCGGTTACGCCTGCGCGCGGAACTGATCGACGATGAGGTACAAACGGCAAAATTAAATAAAGACTTGGACGATCTTGAAATGATGGTGAAAGGCGCGGTTCAAACCGTGCGTGATACCGATATTCACGAGAATATGGCCGCGATTGATGTGATCGACTTTTTAGCGATGATTGTTGAACCCCACAACCAAACCAGAATGCGGGTGCAGATTGAAAGCGATGCCGTGCCGCCATTTACCTGTAAACCGCTCGCGTTTAAACGTTGCCTATCCAATTTAATTGATAACGGGGTTAAGTATGGCGAAAAAGTAACCATTTATGTTATGGACGCGACGCACACCTTAGATATCACCTTGATCGATGAAGGCCCTGGTATTCCAGAAGAAGCACTCACGTCAGTGTTCGATCCCTATGTGCGCTTGCATGATGACAGTGACGGCTCGGGCTTAGGCCTTGGGATCGCCAGAGATATCATTCATGCCCATGGTGGTGATATGGTGCTCAGTAATCATCGTGAGGGTGGATTACAAGTTGATATCAGTTTCCCGCGGGTAGAAGAATAATGCGTCGAACAACACGATTTTTATCGGGTACGCTGCTTGCGTACAGTTTGTTAGCCTACAGCGTTAGCGCCGCTGCAAGCAAGGTTGAAGTGCTTCACTGGTGGACCTCAGCCGGAGAGGCCAAAGCCGCCTCGGTATTACGTCAGGGCATGGAGCGACAAGGCTATCAATGGCAAGATTTTGCGGTAGGAGGTCGCGCTGGGATCAGTGCGATGAATACACTGAGAATTCGTGCGATTAGTGGCAATCCACCTTTGGCCGCACAAATCAAAGGCCCAGAGATCACGGAGTGGGCGAGACTCGGTTTTTTGCGTAATCTTAATAATATTGCTGATGCCGAGCAGTGGGAAGCCAAGATCCCTGCGCCACTTCGAGATGTGATGCAGTATCAAGGCAATTACGTCGCCGCGCCCATTAATATCCACCGAGTAAATTGGCTATGGATTAACTTACGTGCGTTTGAGGCCGCGGATGCTGATATCCCGACCGACTTTGATAGCTTTTTTATTGCGGCAGATAAACTTAAACAGGCAGGCTATGTTCCCCTTGCCCTGGGCGGAGAGCCCTGGCAAGTGGCGACGCTGTTTGACAGCTTGGCCCTGTCCGTCATGGGACCACAACTTTATCAGCGGGCGTTTCTTAATTTCGAACGCAACGCATTACTGAGTGACGGCGTCATTGAAGCGTTCCGTTTACTCGCCAAAATGCGCAAATATGTCGATGACAAGGGTCAAGGCCGAAACTGGAGCGATACCACGCAGCTGCTGATTAATAATCAGGCAGGCATGCAAGTAATGGGAGATTGGGCGAAAGGTGAATTTTTCGCAGCTAATCAGCAAGAAGGCAAGGCGTTTACCTGTGTTGCCGTCCCTGGCACTAAACACGCGTTTAGCTATAACGTCGACAGCTTTGTGTTTTTTAAACCCAACAATGAAAACGAGCGGCAAAGCCAGGCGGATATAGCGTCGTATTTATTGACACCGCAATTTCAACGCGATTTTAATCGTTATAAAGGCTCTTTGCCGATCCGATTTGATGTGCCATTGCCTGAGGATGATCATTGCGCCCACGCATCGCGCGATGCGTTTCTTTATGCGCAAGAACACGGCACCTTAAGCCCGAGTATGTCACATGGACTGTCGACCACACGCTATGTGCAAAGTGCCATTTTTGATGTGATTGACGAGTTTTTCTACGACCCGAAGCAAACCCCGCGTGAGGCCGCAGAAGCACTCTATCGGGCGATCTTATCGGCGCAAGCATGATCACACCTTGCGGTCTAACTCGCCATGATTAAAACGCACAAGGAACAAAGGCTATGTCACTGGCAAGCTCAGTATGATCGGTGAACACATAGTCAAATTGCTTGAGCGTTTTCACTTTCACCGGCGCACTGCGCTGCCATTTTGAACCATCAGCCACCAGCCAACGCGCGGTGGCGGCTTCCAACATGGTGTCACTGACATCGGCTTCATCCGGGGAAAACTCGCAGGCCCACCCTTCTTCACTCACCGCCGCACAACCAATAATGGCAATATCGGCTTGAAAGCGGGATAAAAACTGAATCACCGAATGGCCCACCATATCTTGATCGTTGGCCCGTAACTTTCCGCCGGCCAGCCAAATTTCCAGGTCAGAATTAGCGCCGAGAATGTGGGCGATTTGTACGTTGTTGGTTATCACCCGAAGATCACGTCGGGTGAGTAACTGTTCGGCAATCGCCGAGACGGTCGTGCCAATGCCTAACATCACGGTGGCCCCGTCAGGAATACGCTCGGCGACAGCCTGCGCAATCCCAGTTTTAATCCCACGATGGCGTTCAAGCCGGCGCTGATAGTCACTGTTTGCCTGTGCGGAGGGCATATTGATCCCACCATGATGACGACGGGCGAGCCCCAATGCACAAAGCTGATTAATATCGCGACGGATAGTCTGCGTAGTCACGGAAAAATGCGCGGCCAAGTGGTCAGTTTCTAAATGTTCGACATCGGCTAATTGGCTGAGAATATCTCGCTGTCGCCAGTTTAATCCCAAATCGTTAGTCACCAACACTCCCTCCTTATTTTTTCAATTTGTCGATATCAACTTATCGATAAATAACGCTCAGGGGCGTCGGTGATCATCATGTCCACTCCCCACTCCCATAAAGGTGCCACGGCGTGCGGATCATTAGGGGTGTAACACTTCAATGCTAAACCTGAATCTTTAACGGATTTTGCTTTCTCTTGGGTGAGGTGGCGATAGTTGCAGTGAATGCTAAGTGTGGCTAAATCGCGAAACTCATGCCAATTGTCAGGGATGGTTTCCCATAAGATCGCCCGGGCGAGGCTCGGTTTTTGATCGCGACAATACCGCAACGCATCCAAAGAGAAAGACGAGATTAAGACCTGCCGCTCATTCACAGGGCTTGTCGATAAACAATCAAATACCGCGTCGCATAATGCAGCAATATCGGTATCGGCATAGGTTTTTATCTCAAGGTTAAGGTGCAGATCATCGTGATGAACTTGTGCCAATACGGCCGCTAATGTCGGCACTCGTTGTTGAGCAAAGTCAGCTGAAAAGTGGCTTCCCGCATCCAATTGCTGTAAATCGACTAAGGCGGTGTCTTTCAACGCCCCTTTCCCATTCGTGCACCGGGATAACGTTTGATCATGAAAGACTACAGGAATGCCGTCTTGGGTTAATTGCACATCCACTTCCACCCAACTTAAGCCGAGTTCACGCACGCGGGCGATCGACGCTAAAGTATTTTCAGGCGCTTGAGCGGCGACGCCCCGGTGACCACATAATTTCTGAGGTGATACCGGAGTAGATGATAAAACTGACTTTTCGGGCTCGGTTTTCATATGAACATCTCTTTATCTTAAATAAATCTATTGTAAGCCAACCAGGACTTCATTTCTCCCCGTTAAAGGTGACAAATTTGTTACATTGCTATTACCTTTTATTTCATGCTTTTCATTGATAAAACACGCTTTAATTAACATTTTTTTCACGGCCAACGAGATCGCGGTCAAAAGTCATACAATTGTCATCTCCCTTTTCGGTGAGGTTCATATTATGTTCATTTTTGTTCATTAAGTTGCCAGATGAACATTACCCCATCCTCAAAAGGAGTGACGCATGAAAACCCAACGCTTAACCGCGCTTTCTTCGGCCTTGTTGTTGGCCTCGTTTTCCGCCAACGCTGCAACCGAAATTGAATGGTGGCACGCAATGGGCGGAAATCTCGGTGAAAAAGTGAATGAAATGGCCGAGAAGTTCAATGCCAGTCAGGACGACTACACAGTGAAGCCCGTTTATAAGGGCAACTATACCGAAACCATGACGGGGGCGGTCTCTGCCTTCCGCGCCAACAAACAACCTCATATCGTGCAAGTGTTTGAGGTAGGCACGGCGACCATGATGTCTGCAAAAGGCGCCATTTACCCAGTGTATGAGTTAATGCAAGACGCCAAAGTACCGTTCGACCAGTCTGATTATCTCTCTTCTGTGACCGGCTACTACTCAGACGAAAATGGCAACATGTTGTCTATGCCGTTTAACAGCTCAACACCGGTGCTTTATTACAACAAAGATTTGTTCGCCAAAGCGGGGGTGACACCACCTAAGACTTGGGAAGAGGTCGAGCAAGTATCAGAAAAGCTTCTCGCCAATGGCACCCAGTGTGGCTTCACCACCGGCTGGCAGTCTTGGGTACAAATCGAAAACCTCGGCGCACGTCATAATAGCCCGATTGCCACCAATGATAACGGCTTTAGCAGTGTGGATAACGAAATGCTGATTAACCAATCACCTTTCGTTGATCACATTGCCAAAATGGCAGACTGGCAACAAGCTGGGATCTTTGAGTATGGCGGCCGTCGCTCTGACAGTGCACCACTTTTTTATAGTGGTGAGTGTGCCATGTATATGAACTCTTCAGCGTCCTATGCGGGCGTGCGTGAGAGCGTGAAAGACTTTGAGTTTGGTGTTGCCAAGCTGCCTTACTGGGATAAAGCCGTTGAGCAGCCAAGAAATACGATTATTGGCGGCGCCACGCTTTGGGTTCTGCAAGGTCATGAATCAGAAGAGTACAAGGGCGTTGCTCAGTTCTTCTCGTTCTTGTCAAAACCAGAGATCCAAGCTGATTGGCACCAATTTACTGGCTATCTGCCGATCACTCACGGTGCGTATGAGCTAAGTAAAAAGCAAGGCTTTTACGCTAAGAACCCGGGGACAGATGTCGCGATTAATCAGATGACAGAAGTGGAGCCCACCCCTGCATCGAAAGGTATTCGTTTGGGTAACTTCGTGCAAATTCGCGATGTGATCAACGAAGAGCTTGAAACTGTCTGGTCGGGCGATAAGTCAGCGCAAGAAGCGTTGGATGAGGCCGTTGAACGTGCGAACGGATTGCTCGCTAAGTTTGCTAAAGCAAACAAATAATTACGCCTTGTATTATGGAGCGGTGCGCTGAGCCCGCTCTTTTTATTGAGAAAGTCTATGTCCAATAAACCCACATTTAACCACAGTGCGTTTCCCATTTTATTACTCGCACCGCAACTGCTCATTACGTTTGTTTTCTTTATTTGGCCAGCAGCACAAGCGGTCTGGCAGTCGATGCTACTTGAAGATCCTTTTGGACTCAGTACCGAGTTCGTCGGTGCTGACAATTTTATCGCGCTCATTGGTGATACAAGCTATTACAGTAGCTTTTTCACTACGCTGTTTTTTAGTTTTTCAGTCGCCGCTATTGCTCTTCTCTCGGCATTAGTGCTCGCGGTGATGGCCGATCGTGTGATCAAAGGCGCGACGGGCTATAAAACCTTATTGGTTTGGCCTTATGCGGTTGCTCCCGCTGTCGCTGGGGTGCTCTGGCTATTTATGTTCAACCCCACCGTGGGTGTACTGGCCCATGCGCTTGAAGCCATTGGGCTCGATTGGAATCCCTTTATTCATTCTGGGGATGCCATGACCATGGTCATTATTGCCGCCACCTGGAAGCAGATCAGCTATAACTTTTTGTTCTTTCTTGCAGGGTTACAGTCGATCCCACGATCATTGATTGAAGCGGCCGCGATTGACGGGGCTGGACCGGGGAAACGGTTTGTGACCATTATTTTTCCGCTGCTGTCACCCACGTCATTCTTTCTCTTGGTTGTTAACTTGGTATACGCCTTCTTCGAGACGTTCGGCGTTATTCACGCTATGACCCAAGGCGGGCCAGGTCAATCGACAACCACGCTGGTTTATAAAGTTTACGCCGATGGCTTTGTTGGGCTCGATATGGGCTCATCCGCGGCCCAGTCGGTGGTGCTGATGATCTTGGTCGGTGCATTAACCGTGATTCAGTTTAAATATGTTGAAAAGAAGGTGGCCTACTAATGGTTGAACGTCGCCCTTGGCTTACTGTGTTCTCGCATCTGGTGTTGATTCTGGGTGTGGCCTCTGTTGCGTTGCCCGTGTGGCTTGCGCTCACCGCCGCCACTCATGATAGCAGCGCGTTTGTGAGTGGTGTTACCCCATTATGGTTTGGTGACAAAGGCCTATCTGTGTTTACAGAGGTACTCACCGAAGGGACATCGCGTGAGTTAAATATCACCGTAGCAGGCATGTTATGGAATTCATTTTTAATGGCGATGGGCATATCCATCGGCAAACTGGCTATTTCAATTTTGTCGGCCTATGCGGTGGTCTATTTCCGTTTTCCTGGCCGCATGCTGGCATTTTGGATCATTTTTATGACCTTAATGCTTCCCGTTGAAGTACGTATTATGCCGACATTCCAGGTCATTGCCGACCTCAATATGTTGAATTCCATGTCGGGCCTTACAATTCCACTGATCGCCAGCGCCACCGCGACCTTTTTATTCCGGCAGTTCTTTATGACCGTGCCGGGGGAAATGCTGGAAGCCGCCCGCATGGACGGTGCAGGTCCGTTTAAATTTTTTAAAGATATTTTATTGCCCTTATCGCGCACCAATATTGCCGCGCTGTTTGTGATCACCTTTATCTATGGGTGGAACCAGTATTTATGGCCCATTCTGATCACCACGGATGACGAGTATTACACCATCGTGATGAGTATTCAGCGCATGTTGTCTGTTGGCGACGGTGAAGTGGAATGGAACCGCGTCATGGCAACCACATTAATGGCAATGCTACCGCCTGTATTGGTGGTTTTGGGCATGCAAAAACTATTTGTTAAAGGCTTAGTGGAGACGGAGAAGTAAATGGCAACGGTAACCCTCGATCAACTTCAAAAAACCTATCCGAATGGGTTCAAAGCTATTCATGGTGTCGACTTGGCCGTACAAGATGGCGAGATGATTGTCTTGGTCGGCCCAAGTGGCTGTGGTAAATCCACATTACTGCGCATGATTGCGGGCCTGGAGGCCATCTCGGATGGCGACTTAATTATCGACAACAAGCGAGTGAATGATCTGGAGCCGGGTGAGCGTGATATCGCGATGGTGTTTCAAAATTATGCGCTTTACCCGCACATGAGTGTATTTAATAACATGGCTTACGGATTGAGAAATCGCGGAACCCCAAAAGCGGAGATTGAAACATTGGTCAACGAAGTCGCGACCATGTTGGAGCTTGATCACTTGCTAGATAGACGCCCCAATCAACTGTCTGGTGGCCAACGTCAGCGCGTGGCAATGGGCCGTGCAATTGTTCGTCGTCCCAAGGTGTTCTTGTTTGATGAACCCTTATCCAACCTGGATGCTAAGCTACGTGTTCAGATGCGTTTGGAAATAAAAAGCCTGCAACGAAAACTCAAGACGACAGCGGTCTATGTCACCCACGATCAGGTTGAGGCGATGACGCTTGCCGACCGGTTAGTGGTGTTAAATGGCGGCAACGTCGAGCAAATTGGTACACCGCTGGAAGTCTATGATGCACCTGCCAGCCTCTTTGTTGCCACCTTTATTGGCTCTCCGGCGATGAACATCGTCGACGGACAAATCCACAACCACACCCTATCCATCGGTCATCACGCACTGGCTTATTGCCAGGGCACAACCGCATCATCGGTATGTGTTGGGCTACGGCCTGAACATTTAAAAATCGTCCCTAACGACCAGGCGCAATTTACGCTATCGGTGACCTTAACGGAGGCGTTAGGGGCCGATTTGTTGGTCTATGGTCACATCGCGGACACGGATAGTCTGATCACCTTGCGCTTAGAAGGCCATAGTAAAGTGATAGAGGGCGATCAACTACCGTTAGCGATTGACCCGCACAATTTGCATGTCTTTGCGGCTGAAAGCGGTAAACGGCTGACGCTTGATGTGAAAGCGCTTAGCGATGAGCGGGTTGTGGCGATTTAATCTTTAGGAGCATACTTTAGGAGCATAGCGTCATGCCAATTCAGTGTTTGCCTTTGTCATCGATACATCAACACGCCGAACGCTGGCGCGATGTTCAGTGGCTGTTTACCGATGTTGATGACACCTTGACGTGGCAAGGGGCACTTCCGTGGCAAACACTGAAGGCATTAACCGAGTTGCGTGACGCGGGGATCCGTGTAGTACCCGTGACAGGGGCCTGTGCAGGTTGGTGTGATCACATCATTAACGCTTGGCCTGTCGATGCGGTCATCGGTGAAAATGGTGGCGTGGTGATGTGGCATGAAGATGGCCGACGACAGACAAAAATCAGCTACACCGCCCAGCAAGCACAACCCGGGCTGCGCGATTGGATTGATCACTTACTCGAGCAGTATCCAAATCGTACCCTCAGCGCCGATCAAGCCTACCGCCACTGTGAAGTGGCCATTGATATTGGTCAGCATACCCAACGTGCGCCACAATCCGAAGTCGATGCATTGCTTGAGGCACTCCACGCATATGGTGCCAAAGCAACGGCTAGCTCTATTCATATTAACGCATGGTTGGGTACCCATAATAAACAACAAGCGACGCTGGATTGGCTTTTTCGTTACGGTGTCACAGAAAAGGCCGCTCCTCAACAGGTTGCCTTTATTGGTGACTCACGCAACGATAACGACATGTTTGCCTACTTTCCGCTCAGTGTTGGGGTCGCCAATATTGCCCCCCACCTTGCTGCACTCGATACCCCACCCACCTGGATCACAGAGGCACCAGGTGGGCTGGGCTTCGCTGAATTTGCATCCTGCTGGTTATCATTAGTGCGCTAAGCCGATCTTTTTTACTTTCGTCACTGAGAGCAACGACTAACTGAGGGCAGCTTCACAGCTTTTCTGCTACAGGGCTTTTTATATCAATGTGTTATTTAACTTTGTCGGTAGGTCGTTCTACAATGTGGGCGTTTTATCATAATAATGATGCCCAAACCTCACTGTTTGCGCACCTCGCATGGTTAGTGCGTATAATTATTAAGCGCAAACACGATAACGATTAGGAAAATGCTATGAAACGCTATGCCCTTGCACTGGTCGCAGCCTTGTTGCCGATGATGTCACACGCGGCACCGGTAGAAAACGCAGACTGTTATTCAGCCAAATATCATGACTACGTTGATGCATCAATTAACTGGTATCAAGCATTAGTGGAGATGACCGTTGAAAAAGACGCCTCTTTGGATGAGGTAGCCGACTGGTTTTTACGCGGCCGCACCAACCACTTTAATCTGAACGCACAAGCTTTTGACTATTATTTAAATAATGACAGCGCCAAGCTCAATCTCGATGCGCCGGTTGAATCATGGCTAATGCTCTCGCAAGAAGATGTTAAAACCCTGTCGCAAAGCTCACTGCCGCCGTCGTCACTGGCGAAAGACGTGTTTGCTTTTCGTCAAGGAGAGTCAATGGAAGGTAACTATGCGTTACGTAGTGCCCTCGCCGACCTTCTTAGCCACCCTAAAGAAATCGACAAACCATTGAACCAATATAACGATCAGATGGTAAGCATTAACGATCGTCAATGTCAGTAAGTCTGCATCAATCAACAATGAGCCGGCAGTTGTCGGCTCTGACCGTCATCATATTCGTTGCTTATGCGGCTTTTGCTGTCATCAAACGATAAAAAAGCCTGATTGCCGCGCATTTTTTTGCTATGTTGTGGCCATTTTTCAGCAAGTGATCGTGTGCATAGCCTTTGTTTGATCAGGGTTTTCACCGTTTGAACAGCTAAGCAGATAAAAGAAGAACGTCATGGCCATACATAATAAAGCCGCGGACGCGACGCCCGAAACCTTACACCGAATTTTCACTGTCCCCGAAGCGCCAGACTCAACGCTCAGTCAAATTGAGCAAGAAATCTCGCAGAATCTTAATCGATTTTTACAAAATCACATTACGGCTACCGAGCGTTCGCTGGCAGATATCGAAAGTGATTTTAGTAATCCCACAATTCCTGAAGATCCTGCTTTCGTGTCGGATCACACGCAGTTTTTACTCGATAAATTGGTCGCCCAGTCCGTTCACACCGCCTCGCCGCGATTTATTGGCCACATGACCTCTGCCCTGCCGTATTTTTTAATGCCGTTATCAAAAATCATGATTGGCCTTAACCAGAATACGGTCAAGATCGAAACCTCGAAAGCGTTTACTCCGCTCGAGCGCCAAGTGCTTGGCATGCTGCATAATCTGATTTATCAGCAAGATGATGCCTTTTATCAAAGCTGGATGCACAGCGCCAACCACTCGCTGGGCGCATTCTGCTCGGGGGGAACAGTCGCCAACATTACCGCGCTATGGGTGGCGAGAAATAACGTCCTTAAGCCTGATGGTGAATTTCCTGGCATTAACAAAGCAGGCTTGTTTGGTGCAATGCGTCACTATGGTTATCGCGATTTGGCCATTTTAGTGTCTGAACGGGGCCACTATTCATTGGGAAAAGCCGCCGATGTGCTAGGAATTGGCCGCGACCAATTGATCTCCGTGCCCGCAGATAACCAAAATCGCATTTGCATAGATGCACTCGAAGACACTATTACGCAACTGAATCGCGATAATATCAAACCGGTGGCCATCGTGGGTGTCGCTGGCACGACAGAAACCGGCAGTATCGATCCACTCAATGCGTTAGCTGATATTGCTGAGCGAGAAGGCATTCATTTTCACGTGGATGCCGCCTGGGGTGGTGCCACGTTAATGTCGAATAACCAGCGCCATAAGCTGGCCGGTATTGAGCGTGCTGATTCGGTGACCATTGATGCCCATAAACAGCTGTATGTCCCTATGGGCGCCGGTATGGTGCTGTTTAAAGATCCTTCCGTGGTCGCATCCATCGAGCACCACGCCGAGTATATTCTCCGTAAAGGGGCAAAAGACCTCGGAAGTCATACGCTTGAAGGCTCTCGCAGCGGTATGGCGATGTTGGTATTTGCCTGTATGAATATTATTTCTCGCCGTGGCTATGAGCTGTTGATTGATCAAAGTATCGATAAAGCAGCTGCGTTTGCCAAGATGATTAGCCAACACCCGGATTTTGAGCTGATCTCAGAGCCAGAGCTTTGTTTATTGACCTATCGGTTTGTTCCCGCTCGTGTGCAAGCGGCCCTTGCGGTGGCTAATGAAGAGCAAGTCGATTTGATTCATAACTTGCTCAATGATCTGACTAAATTTGTGCAAAAACGCCAGCGTGAATCAGGTCAAACGTTCGTCTCACGGACGCGTCTCACGCCAGAGCAGTGGCAGCGGCGGACGACCACAGTGTTTAGGGTGGTACTTGCGAACCCGCTTACCACACAAGAGATTCTGCACGAAGTGTTAGTTGAACAAGCTGCGATTGCGCAAGAAAGTGAGTTCGCTTATCCGCGACTGATCACCTTGGCAGACAGTATTCTAAAGAGCTAGCCAAACATTGCGGCGTGCGCAGGCAGTCACATTCAGTGGCTGCCTAATTAGTTGAGCGGTCCTGTTTTGGGGATATTGGTTGACTGCAAACAGTGCGTCTGGCTTAGCGCCGTCTCACGCTGATGCTCAATGTCTAGCTGGGCTTGTTGCCATTGTATTTGCACCTGTGGCGCTGTCATTGCGCGCCCTGGCTCTGAAAATAAAAAGCGTTGCAAGGTATGATCAAATTCAGCAGTGTTTTCTTGCTCGCTATACGCGATCCCCATTAATTCGAACGCACGCGCTTTTTCTCGCGCGGTTCCAATCACTGTGTATCGCTGCGCGGTATCCAGCGTATTATCATAGCGACAATGAATCAGATCTTGCTCGGCTCCCCGTAATGCTTCGTTTAAGCCAATGGTACTGTAATTGCGCCACAGATCCGACATATTAGGTAACGAGCACCCAACCAGTAAGACCGACAAACACACGGCAGCGATTATTTTTATCATCTCTGATCCCTATACGATGACGCTATGGATTGGACATGCGGTTTATCTTTCTATTAACGGCCACGTCGTTGATGACTTGAACGTCAGTCACGTTGACCGATCACTACTTCACCTGATTGCTCAAACATCGCAACCTCTTTGCGACGACGACCAATCAAGATGGGTTTGTCATCATAGAATAGAAAGTTTTTCCAATATTGCTTGAACACACCCCAGCGAGTTTCGACGATATTATGTTTGTCGTAACAAAAGTAGACCGTAATATTGTCTTCCCAAGGAAAATTGGACACAAAGTCTTCAGGCAGATCATCATCGTTGTCCCACGCATGTTGCCAGACCAGCCGTTGAGTCCAAACGTTTTGATGGGTGGGCCAATCTTGCTTACCAAAATGATCCGGTGTCGGGCTATCTTTACTGATAAATTCTTGCCACAACTGCGCCGCACGCGTCTCTGTCATGGGTTTAATCTCAGCAAGATCTTGCTCTGGGATAGGGAGAGATTGATGGGTGAAAATCCACTTTCTTTTGTAGTCAGATAATGGGATGTAATTCATGCTGCTCGTGGTTATCGGCTTGGTAATGGCGTTCACTTTACCATAATTGCAGCGAGGTTGTTACCAAGCCCAATACCGATAATAAAGAGAAAACGGCAATGCGAAACACATTGCCGTCTCACCCTTCATCAACTCGATTAGCCGTTAATGACGAGCTCATCGGTAGTTTTAATGTCATTGTCTTCGCCGATTTTACGGTGGCCCTGATCAAGGTGCACCATATCAACAAAGTCGTCACTGCCAACCTGAAACGCTTGGCCAAATCCTTTCACATACAGGCCGTTTTCTGGCGCCAGACGGAAGAGGCGAAAGTCTTCTAACCCACTCAAATTATCGATAATATCGCCAAACCGCGCTTTCAATGCATCAATGCCAACTTGCCAAGTCGCGGTGTTACGTTCCACCATTTCAGCTCGTGCATCAAAACTAAGACGTTGACGAGCAAAAATCTGTTTCGCGCTCCCTTCATCTTCGATCATCATCAATGACAAGTTTGGGTTTTCTTGCAGGTTGCGTGCGTGACGGGCAATTTCACTGATCAGGATATAAAAGCCATCTTCACGCTGAGCAAAGGGGGCATAACTGACATTGGGTTTGCCTTTTGTATCCAATGTTGCAAGCTGTAATGTCCGGCAGTTTGCACGAAATTCTTTAATTTCAGGGCCAAGGCGGTTTTGTAGCCGTTGTTGTTTAGTCGCTTGATCCATAGTTATTGCTCCGATTCTGTTTGTTGTGAGGTCGCTAACTGCGTTTTTAGTTGGTTAAAGGCATCAATCTGATTGTCGAGAAGCTGACGTTTTTCATCACGCCCGAGATAGATCTTAAAAATCGAATCGCCTTGTTCGGTAAAAAAGCCGATGTAATGGGTTGTCTTGCCGCGAAAGGGTTTGCTGACAAAAGCAATGCCCGCCATGCGTTCTAATTTTAAGTGGCCATGCATCTCACCGGGCTTACCCATTAAGTTGTAATAGCCGTAAGCGATTTTTCCTTTGGGGAACGGCGCTTTTACTTCAAAGATCGAGCCGCCGGAATGCACAATCGCCGTCACAGGCCCGTCCCATCCGGCCACCTGCATGAGCACGGTTTCAGCATGTTGCCCATCGACCCAAGTTTGATAATTTGCGGGCATGGCGCGTACCACTTCCCCCTCACTCACACCTAGCGTTGCTGCCATATCGGCAGGCAGCATCGAGGCATTCTCGGTCAGTAGCGCACTGACCTGCTCCGTTAACGTAGTGGTTGTCATTGATCACTCCCAGCCTATTTTTATTGTGATAGGTTCTATCAGTGTGGGCAGGCGTTCACCTGCCCTTTGTACGAGTCGTTAAAGTTGGTAACGAGCTAAAATTGGTAACGAACATTAAATTTGATATCGCGCCCTGGTGAAGCCACTTGCGCCCAAGCTTGGGTATATTGCTCGTCGGTTAAGTTATCGATCGCTAAATCAAACTTCACGCCATCCCAAGCGCCATTGGGACTGTAGCTTGCATACACATCCCACAGGGTGTAGCCGTCGTAAGTGTTGGCATCGTTAGTGTCGTTTTGATCGGCATAATGAGAGACTCGACCGCCGACACTCACTGGTAACGTCGCCAGCGCATAGTCGGTTTCTGCGACAAACTTGTGAGCTGGGATGTTATCGAGATAGCTACCATCATTCTTATTCTTGCCTTCGGTTTGGCTGTAGCTTAGATTATTGGTAAAGCCACCGAGTTGGTGATGTAGGCTTAGTTCGATGCCTTCCAGTTTGGCATCTTTAACGTTTTCACGCGTTGTAGTGCCGCCCATGAAGTCAACGTTCATATCAATAAAATCGTCAACATCGTTGCGGAACAGGCGCGCATCAACATAAGCATTGTCGAAATAGCTCGTCGGTGTAAATTGGTACGTGATGGCTAATTCTTTATTGGCACTGTGCTCAGGTTTCAAGTCCGGATTCGGTATAAATCGATTGATCAACTTTGTAGGCCCCATAGGAACCACAAAGTGAGTACCACTGGCATACATTTCTTCTAAGCTCGGTGCACGAAAAGCTTCGCGATAGCTGGCAGTCAATGCTAGCTGTTCGGTTGCGTTCCATGTCAATGCCGTCGATGGGGACCACGCATGATCGCGGCTCTCACTATCCAGTGATGTCGGCCGATTATCTTCACCTTTGTATGAGTCAAATCGAACACCCGCTTGCCAACGAATCTGATCGAATACAGGAATATTTATTTGACCAAACGCCCCTATACTTTCTGCATTTGCATCTTGTCCTGCCGGACGCTCTCCAGGTGCACTACTGTCATCACGTTTCGTTTCATAACTATCGCGATATAAATCCAGACCTGTAATTAAATCGATATTTTTTATGTTGGACGTATTCGTGATAGAGAAGCCTATGGTTTGGGTCTCATTATTGTCACGTTCTTGCGATGCAACACGGTGCTCTTTCATCTCAGTATTATTGAAATACAACTGAGAGTTAATATCGACCCAATGACTGGCGGGACTATAATCGTAGGCAACGGAAAGGCTCTGGTCCCTTGTTTCCCGGTATACTAACGGATAAGAACCTGACGGCTCTTTGACTGAGGGATTTGATGGAGACATATCATCAAGTTCGCCTTGACGAGCAGTGAACGTCCATTGGTGATCTAAAGATGGTGTGTAACGGACTTTAGCAAAACCACCTTTTTCTCTATCCGCTGAATAAGACAAGGTTTTGCCGTTGCCTAGTTGGTTATCATCACTATCGTGATAGTAGCTTTGTACCAGCCAATCAACCGTCTCTGTGCGTCCAAACACCGCGCCGCTGGTGCGTGAGGCATTATTGTTGCTGTGGAATCCTTGTTTAAGGTAACCACCTACGGCCTGATCACCGGAAAGAAAATCGCTGGCTGATTTGGTGTTTTGGGCAAACACGCCTCCCAAAGCACCGGAGCCCCAAAGAGTGCTCGATGGGCCACGGACCACCTCTACCGAGCGGAGTAACTCAGGATCAATAAATAGACTGGAGCGGTGACCAACAGAAAAATTCTGACGCGCACCATCAACAAGCTGCACCACGCGGCCGTTTTCGCTGCTTAATCCACGAATAGTCACAGACTGAGCGGCATCGCGCCCGCCACCAAGCACAGAGACATTGGGTAGGTGCCGAATTAAATCCGTGACGTTACTTCCTTGCCTTGTCTCAATCTCTTCTTGTGACACCGTGCTGACGGCAACAGCGCGATTCGCTTTTTGCGCGTCCATACGACTGGCATACACAGACACCGTTTCTGTTTGGTTGCCATTTTGTTGCCCGCCATCGGCGGCCATGACGGGTGAAGTGAGGCTTAATGTGCCAAGCGCAAATCCGATAGCGAGGTTTAGGTGGCTCGGACGTGGTATCAAAATATCCTTTTTCAATGTCATTTCAGTGCTCTCTGGTTCAACTACAAATGAGAATCATCATTATTTTTGCAAGATTGTATTGATCGAGAACAGCAATGTAAACGATAATTGATATTAATTAGTTATGTAACTAATGATTACAAATGTGCAGTGAACGATAAATCACTGTCAATGACACCGCATTACCTTTGACCAATAAGCCACTGATAAAGCGAAAATAAGGATTTAACATGGCCACCGCCGCAGTAAGAGTGATAGCTCTGTTCAGTACCCTCATATCTCTATCGATTCATGCCTCGCCACGCATCGTCAGTGCGGGCGCCAGTGTGACTGACTTGCTCGTTGAACTTGGCGCGCAATCACAAATTGTTGGTATTGATGCCACCAGCCAATTACAAGAGAAAGACATGCCGAGCGTGGGCTATCATCGCCAGCTCGCGGCGGAAGGTGTACTTTCGCTATCCCCCGATCTTTTAATTGGTTCAGAAGAAATGGGCCCAGCACCGGTGTTATCAACACTCCGTGATGCCGGGGTCAAGGTGGTGACGTTATCGAGTACCCCGACGGTCGCTGCCCTCAAGCAACGTATTCATACCTTGGCGGAGTTAACGGCGACACAAGCGAATGCCGAACCATTGATCAACGCCATGGATGACCAATTAGCCAAGCTAGAAACCCGAGCGTCAGCATCAAACACATCCACGCTCAACGGTCTTTTTCTCTTGGTTCACCAGGGACGACCTGCCAGTGTCGCCGGCGCTGATACCACTCCAAATACCTTGATTGAATTGCTCGGTGCCACGAACCCTGCGGCTGAATCCGTCACCAGCTATAAGCCACTTTCACCCGAGGCGCTGCTTGGCTTTAATCCTGACTTTATTTTGGTCATGCAACGCTCACTCGATCAGCTTGGTGGTATGCAAGGGCTGGCAAACGCCGTCCCGTTGCTATCAAGCACACGAGCGTATAAAAACAATCGCATCATCGCTGTGGATGGCCGTGTATTAGTGGGTGGATTAAGTCTGAATACTCTTGATGAGGCCCTGCGCATTCAAACCCATTTAACCGGAAACCAATAGTAATGCACGCTTACTTTCGTGAAACGCATCAGCGGCTCTTCCCTGTGTTGATCACTGTTTTGTTCATCGTCACTGTGATGTCGATAGCCGTGGGACAGTGGCAACTTGGGTGGCTCGTCAGTTTACAAAGCTTGAGCCCTTGGCAAAGTGATGTCGCACCGCATATCTTGACCATCGTGCAACAGGTCCGCTTACCACGCACCTTATTGTGTTTGTTCGTTGGCGCACTTCTGGCAGTATCTGGCGCATTAATGCAAGGGCTATTTCGCAATCCGCTTGCGGATCCGGGGATCATTGGAGTCTCTGGAGGGGCGTCTTTAGGCGGCGCGTTGGGATTGTTGCTGTTATCCTGGGGCAGCCTTAACGTCGGTTTTACCCTCTCGGTGCCGCTATTTGCCTTTTTGGGTGCGCTGGTCGCCACCTTGTTTGTTTATCGTATTGGCACAACATCGATGGGAACATCGGTTACCGTGATGTTGTTAGCCGGTATTGCCATTAGTGCCTTGTCGGGTGCGGCGCTCGGGTTAATCAATTACGTTGCTGATAACCAAACATTGCGTGATATCGCCTTGTGGTCAATGGGATCGCTCACTGGCGCATCGTGGGGACTCATCGCGTTAACGGGCGTTGCATCCGTTACCCTCACGCTTTTTGCCTATCGCTGCGCTCCGCATATCAACGCCTTATTACTTGGCGAAAACGAAGCTGCGTATCTTGGCATCAATGTTCATCGCCTAAAGCGCTTATTGATCATTGCAACAGCCGCTGGAATGGGCGTGTCGGTCAGTGCCGCAGGATTAATTGGCTTTATTGGCTTGGTTGTACCGCATATTGGCCGTCTATTGGCTGGGCCAGATCATCGCACCCTGATCCCTTTATCGGCGATATTGGGCGCCCTTTTATTGACGCTTGCTGATATTATCGCACGAATCATTGTTGCGCCGGCAGAGCTGCCAGTGGGGATCATCACCGCACTTATGGGGGCACCCTTCTTTTTATGGCTTTTGATCCAACAACGACAAGCAGTGGTGCATTAATGTCTGATATTGCCCTCAATGTTCGTGATTTAAGTTACTCGCTTAACGGACGCCAACTGCTTAATCGCATCAATGTTTCCTTTGCTGCAGGCCAATTACATGTGTTGCTCGGGCCAAATGGCGCGGGAAAAAGCACCTTACTCAAACAAGTGATGAGTGACAGTCATCCATCAGGCCAGGTTGATTTTTGGGCCATGCCTAAAGCCGCATGGCATGGTGAGCGCTTTGCTAAACAGGTCGCCTTTCTTCCCCAAAGTAGTGGCTTAACCTTTGCGTTTACGGTCAAAGAAGTGGTTCAAATGGGGGCGACACCGTTACAAGCGAATCAGGCGCAAATTGCCGCCCTCGCCGATGAGCAGTTACAGCAGTGGGATATCACCCACCTTGCTAACCGGCCTTATCCTATATTGTCAGGCGGTGAAAAACAGCGAGTCCATATGGCACGCATTGCTTTGCAGTTAATCCAAACCGATCCAACGCGGGCCATCATGCTACTTGATGAGCCTACATCGGCGCTCGATATTACCCATCAGCATTACACGCTACAACGCTGTCGATCGCTTGCCGATCAAGGGATGACAGTGGTCTTGGTGCTGCATGACCTCAATCTTGCCAGTCGCTACGCGGATCGCCTGTATTTTCTCAAACAAGGAGAGATGATATTAACGGGTACCCCATGGCAATGTTTTGAGAGTGAACAGGTCGCAAAGATTTATCAGTATCCGCTTAAGGTCATTGAGCACCCAGAGCATGCCTGCCCATTGATCGTGACCTAGTGCCTGAGTTATTGCTATCAAGGTGGGATCTTGCCAGCGTCGCCATGAGACTTTTGCATTGATAACCGCCTAGCTGGGTCACAAAACCGTCTGTTGATGATCGTTCGCTCATCAGACCAATTGCGACTAGGCGGCAACCTAAGTAAACTGAGACCGCAACCGATTAGCTATGAGAATGGATGAAATCGGATTCGTTACCTTCGCAACCGTCTGATGGGCCGGGATTGTGAAAGACAGCGCCGCTGCGTATCAGCGGCGTTTTTCTGTAAGGTCGCGAGTAACGATCCCAAGGCTTCACAATATAGAAGAATTAAGATGGCAACGATTAAAGATGTCGCGCGTCTCGCGGGTGTTTCAACCACCACGGTCTCACACGTTATCAATAAGACCCGCTTTGTCGCCGAAAAGACAACAGAAAAGGTTTGGCAAGCCGTTGAAGACCTGAACTATGCACCGAGTGCTGTGGCTCGTAGTTTAAAATGTAATACGACACGTACGCTCGGAATGCTGGTCACTAAATCGACCAACCCATTTTTTGCCGAGCTCGTGCACGGTGTAGAAGACTATTGCTACGAGCAAGGCTACACGCTAGTTTTGTGTAATACCGAAGGCAACCTTGAAAAGCAGCGCGACTATTTGCGTATGCTGTCAGAAAAGCGTGTCGACGGTTTAATTGTGGTGTGCTCGGATCTCAATGAAGATCTCATGCTACTGCTAGAGAAAAAGCGTGACCTACCCATGGTCGTCATGGATTGGGGCAGTCACCACATTGATACCGATCGGATTGAAGATAACGCGGAACTAGGCGGCTATCTGGCAACCAAACATTTTATTGACAACGGGCATACCCAAATTGGTTGTATCTCTGGGCAAATGGATAAGAACACCTGTAAGCAACGGCTTGCAGGATTTTATCGGGCCCTGAAAGAAGCTGATATCCCCGTAAATCAAGACTGGATCATTGAAGCGGACTTTGAAGCGAATCAAGCAAAAGTCGCCGCTCAGCAGTTTATTGCCATGGAAAACCGTCCTACGGGAGTTTTTTGTTTTAATGATATCATGGCGTTAGCGGCGATCAGCACCTTCAACCAGGCGGGTATTCAGGTGCCAGATGATATCTCTGTCATCGGTTATGACAATATTGATCTGACTGAATATTACTCACCACCGTTGACGACTGTCCATCAACCTAAACGACAACTGGGCAAGACTGCGGTTAAACYTTTACTCAGCCGGATTAATGATAACGATACGCAGCAGCAAGTGTTTGAAATGGATTTATCATTAATCAGTCGAGACTCTGTAAAAAACCTAACCTAATGGTTTATCGCGTTTTTTTATGTAAAGCCACGCCCCTATGACGGTCGTGGCTTTTTTGATTTCCTATGGATAAGAGCTTTTACTTTAAATTATCAGTTACATACTTATTGAACCAATATCACATTTTGTACGCGTAGAGAGGGC
>NZ_MUFI01000017.1:0-61842 GCF_001996265.1 Salinivibrio sp. MA440 | reverse complement strand
GGGGGGGGGGGGGGGGGGGGGGGGGGGGGGGGGGGGGGGGGGGGGGGGGGGGGGGGGGGGGGGGGGGGGGGGGGGGGGGGTTTTCTTCAAAGATAGAGGCTTTACTGGATTCTGATTTTGAAGTGGTGATTACGGCTGATCACGGTAACCAAGAAGCAATAGGTCAAAGTTGGCCAAATGAAGGTGTTAAAGCAGAGACAAAAGGCGAAAGGGTTAGGCTGTATAAATATGGCTCTTCACCGGATGTGGTGGAAAGTGTTTCTTTTCAAGTTTTCCGATTAATTGGACAATAAGGAAACACTCTGCACTTGAGCCCTGAATCAGATGAAAGATACAGCACTCTATCAAGCGATCCTTGGACTGATTCCGCCATGGACTGTCGACTCTGTCCAAGTGGATAAAAAGAGCCAACGTATTACCGTGACCATCATGTACGAAAGTCCTTCAGGCGTTGCTTGTCCAACATGTTCGAAAGCGGTAAGAAAGCATGACTCTCGAAAGCGGATATGGCGTCATTTGGATACATGCCAATACGAAACATATCTTGAGGCCCAAGTCCCACGTGCTGACTGTCCAAAGCACGGGGTTCAGACCGTTTCTGTTCCTTGGGCATCTCCTGGAAGTCGCTATACCGAACTCTTCGAGACAAAGATTATTGAAACACTTCAGTTCACTTCTCTTCACTCTGTATCTAAAGCCTTTCGACTGAGTTGGGGAGCCATTGATCGGATAATGAAAAGGGCTGTTTCACGAGGGCTCGCCCGGAGAAATTTAAATAAGGTAGAAGATCTGTTGGTAGACGAAACTGCCTTTTGCCGAGGGCATGATTATGTCACTGTGATGTCGAGCCGAACGGGCCAAGTTCTCGCTGTTGCCGACGGTAAAAGTGAACAAAGCTTAGCAAACTGCTATCGAGTGCTGCCTAACATCGCTAAAAAACAGGTCCGCTCAGTCTCGATGGATATGAGCCAAGCTTTTATGAATGCAACCGAGTCCTTCTTTGGCTCACGATCTAAACGCCTGATTGCAGTTGATCATTTCCACGTAGCAAAAGTACTCACCAAAGCTGTTGACGATGTTCGCAAGCAAGAGGTTAACCGTCTACCGCCATACCTTAAACGAGAGTGCTACAGAACGCGTTATGGCTGGCTCAAAAGAAATAGAAACCTCACCGGTCGCCTGAGAGAGCGTATAAACAGATTGGCCAAGCTCATGATAGATACAAGCCTTAGCTGGTTGCTCAAAGAGCAAGCAAGACTAATCTGGTACGGAGGTTCGATCAGAAGCGCAAGGAATCAATGGCTAGAGTGGCTTGCTTTAGTTAAAGCAAGTGGAATTAAACCATTGATGACAGCAGCGGCGACAGTGAAAAAGCACTTACCAGCAATCCTTAATGCAATGCGGCTGAAGGCATCGAATGGCCTGGCGGAAGCTATAAATGCCAAAATCCAATACATGAAGCTTAGAGCCAAAGGCTTTAGAAACAAACAACGGTTCAAGACAGCGATACTGTTCTATTTTGGGGGACTTGATATGACTTTCCACCACATCCGGTGAAGAGCCATCTTTGATCACACTCACTTACTCGACTTTTTAATCGAGCGCTCGCGCTTAACCGGGGTAGAGCTCGATCGCGTGGGCGGCTCGGTAGCGGCATTCACTAACTTATTTTTACCGCGTTTGCATCGTTCCGGTTATGTCGCGCCTAATCTAGCCAGCGAAGGGTGGATCGCGAGCCCTGGTGGTTATGTGATGGACTCCAAACCCGGCTTATATCACTCAGTGCTGGTGTTGGATTTTAAATCGCTGTATCCCTCGATTATTCGTACCTTTCTTATTGATCCGCTTGGACTTATCGAGGGGTTAAAAGCACAAGAGGCCGGTCAGGAAGCCGACACGGTCCCTGGGTTTCGAGGCGGTGTTTTTCATCGAGAAAAGCACTACTTACCGGCATTGATTGATGAGTTGTGGCAAGCGCGTGATCGGGCGAAAAAAGCCGGTGAAAAAGCGTTTTCGCAGGCAATTAAAATTATCATGAATTCCTTCTATGGCGTGTTGGGCTCATCGGGGTGCCGTTTTTTTGATCATCGCTTGGCATCATCGATTACCATGCGCGGGCATGAGATTATGAAGACCACTCGTGAGTTGATTGAAGCACAAGGCTTTGAGGTGATCTACGGTGACACAGACTCTACCTTTGTGTCATTGGGGGGAGAAAAAGCAAGCGAGGACGCCGATGCCATCGGGCGAAAGCTTGTTAGCCATGTGAATCAGTGGTGGTCTCAACACTTGCAGGAAACCTATGGTCTCGAATCCTTGCTGGAAATTGAATACGAAACCCATTATCAACGCTTTTTAATGCCCACCATTCGTGGGCAAGAAACCGGGAGTAAAAAGCGTTATGCAGGACGGATCGTCAATCCTGATACCGGCGAGTCACATTTGGTCTTTAAAGGGTTGGAAACGGTAAGGACGGATTGGACACCATTGGCGCAACAGTTCCAGCAACAGCTTTATCAACGTGTGTTTGATGGTGATGATGTCGATGCTTTTATTCGCGATGTGGTCGCCTGTACGCAACAAGGGGAGCGTGATGCTGAGCTGGTGTATCGTAAACGGTTACGACGCCCGATTGCGGAGTATCAGAAAAATGTGCCACCGCACGTGCGTGCCGCGCGGCTGGCTGACAGTGAAAATCAAAAACGTGGCCGCCCTGAACAGTACCAACGAGGGGGATGGATTGAGTATGTGATCACGGTTAATGGGCCTGAGCCGTGTATGTATCGGTGTAGCCCGATGGATTATCAACATTATATTGATAAACAGCTTAAACCGATTGCTGATGGCATCCTGCCGTTTATTGGTAAAGAGTTCGACACCTTGGCGCTACCGCAATTGGGGTTGTTCTAAGCACGCTTGATCGTTTGTCTTGTTCGGGCAGTTTTTAACGCGCGACTTGCAATTGTGTCTGCCACCCGCTTGAATGAAAGAATCAGCAGGGAGRATGACGTGGAACAGCTCGATTTCTTCGAGGTGCCGAGTCCGTGCAAAGGCATCTGTCAGGTCAATAACAAAGGTTACTGCAAAGGGTGCTTTCGCAGTCGCGATGAGCGCTTTTATTGGTATGACTTTACCAACGAGCAAAAGCGCAATGTGGTTCGCTTATGCCACCAGCGTTATTTGCGCATTATGCGTGCCAAACGCCAACAGACACAGGAAACCGCCTTAGAGCCGGAAACTCTTCCACATCAGCCTTCGCTGTTTGATGAATGACGATTTAGCAGAAATAGCTTTAGCTTGTGCGAATATCCGAATCTCGTGTTACCAATACACTCGCTTTGATATGATTACCTAGTTATTTAATTGACAGTGATATTACTTACTGGAATAAAAGCGACGGAGATTGTAATCGTTGGTAAGAGGATAGTGTAGGAGTTGCTTTGAGTTGCGTTACGTCAATAAAGAACGAGCGCTCTTCATTGAAGAACGCTCGTGCTAAATTATAAAAGACCACTAATTGATTGTGTTAGTCCTTTTTTCAGTTCTGGTTCTGCTTCAGCGAACTCTAGGTTGACTTTATTGGCAGTAGAAAGCACTCGTGTTTGATAACGTTTCCACTGCGTTTTCTCCGTAGATTTTACTACCTTCTTGCTGCTTGAGCCTTGCGCAAGTTGAGAATCAAGAGCCTCAGTAACTACGACACCATCAGATGCGCGCTCAGAAATCTGTAGGTCAGTGATCATTGAGTAATAGACATCTTCGACCATTGCATCAGCGACTAGGCCAATAGCCGCGCCCGCCAGTGATGCTGCGCCTCGACCTGAACCGCCACCAAATTGAGCTCCTGCTAAAGCACCACCAACAGCGCTACCAAAACCTTGAGATAAAAAGTTTTCACTTTCACGCAGGTCAGCTTTACCGACTTGTAAAATATTTGCCTGAATCATGTAATGGGCTTTGCTTGGATCTTCTAAAACCTTATATCCACGGCTTTCAATTTTTGTTTTGATATCAGATTTTATATCAAGGTTGGGCTTGTCTGAGGTATTTCTAATTTGTAGGAATACTGTGCGTTTTGATGGAGCAACTGGATCGAGAAAGACGGTATCGCTCATTTTTGTCTGTACGTCAAGATTACGCTTTTTAACAAGCGTATTTGTTGCGGAGCACCCAGTAAGTACGAGTGTCAATGACATTAATGCGGCAAGAAAGATATTTTTTTTCATGGTGATAGATAGTGTTTATATAAAAAGGGACACTATCCTAATCAACTTATTAGGCAAATTGGAATCTTTCTATTACATTTGCTTTCTGTTTGGTGATCGAGGTCATGTATTTTTGACACCAAAATGACATATCTGTTTTTTTTTGAAAATGTCATGGTGGTTAAAATATAAAAAAGGCGCCCCTGAAGACGCCTGATCTCATTCCATCTTTATCGACACAGCGATTAGATGCGGATGAAGTCCATGTGTTCAACTTTTGGCTTGAACGGGTGACGTTGGATGTCTTGTGGCTTCACTTTTACTTCTTGGCCATCAATAACCAGGATGATGCCTTCGTAGAATTCAGGCTTATCCATTTGGTTAACCACAACAGGGTGGTTCAGTGCGATAGATACAGGCTCTTGGTTGCCACCGTAAACAATCGCAGGGAATTTTTTCTGATGACGTAGGCGGCGGCTCGCACCTTTACCCTTTTCTGTACGTACTTCAGCTTCGAATTTAAACATAATTAATAACTCTCTTTAGAGTGAAAAAATAGCACTGAGCGTAGCGACCTAACTCAGTACCCAAAAACGAGCGCGGATAGTAGCACTGGTTGCGCGCGAAAACAAGCGTCATCGGTGCGCAGAAGGCCTGCTTGCGCGTGTTAGTCGGCTTCTGCAAAGGCTTGCCCACGACTTTGTGCCAACATCGCCTGCAATCTGTCTTGGCTAATAAAACTATCGACATCAAAGATCTTCTGGCGCAGATGCCAAAAACGGCCTTGTTTGCGTGCAATGACAAAATCAGGCGGACGAAATCGATGTTGTGACGCTGTCACTTTAGTGGGCGCGGTATCGGTGAAGGGACGATGGCGATCGACTAAATGTGGGCGAACAAACCGCGCTAAAAAGTCGTGTTTCTGTTTCTTGGTCGCAAGTGGCCAGACTTCGTGTAAATCGTTGCCATCGTTGGTGTGATAGGTCACTTTTAACTGCGGTTTTTGGTAGCGATTTTTGCCCGCTGTGAGGGTCATATCGGCACACGCCACCACAAGCGCGTCTTTGAGTTTGAGTGCCTCACGCAGTTTTTTATCTGGATCGATTAACGGCGCGTCGCATTGGTGGCAGCGGCGGGCGGCAATATCGTTATCGGCGCCGCATTCATCGCAAAATTTAGCGCGAAACCGATAGCCGCAGATTTCACGCTCCCCGGTCTCGTCTTCAAAATACCCTTGGCATTGGCGACCGTAATGCTCAAGTAAAAAGCCATTGTCATCCAGTTTGCCCCAAAAGCTATTGTTAAACCCGCACGCAGGGCAAGGAATGGTGACTAACTCGCTGTCGCTATCGGGTTTAGGCATACCAATTTCGGGCTGATACAGGTCGTAAACATTGCCGGCATAATCAAGGATAAGACAGTCTTTTTTTCCGGGCGCTAATCGCAATCCACGACCGGCTATTTGCTGATAAAGGCTCACTGATTCCGTGGGACGTAATATTGCAATTAAGTCCACATGAGGGGCATCAAAGCCAGTGGTCAACACCGATACGTTCACTAAGTACTTCAGTGCTTTTTGTTTAAACGCCTCTATAAGGCGATCACGTTCAAGACCAGGGGTGTCGCCGATGATCAGCGCGGCGCTGTCTTTAGGAAGATAAGTGATGATTTCTTTGGCATGGTTAACGGTCGCAGCGAAAATCATCACCCCTTGGCGCGGGCGCGCATACTCAAGGATTTGTTCGACAATTTGCGGGGTGGCACGCGGGGCATTGGCGACGACCTTATCGAGATCCGCGTCACGGTAGTAGCCGCTGGCAGTGCGTGAGACTTGTGAAAAATCATAGCTAAGAAGCGGTGCATCCAAAACATGGGCCGGGGTTAAAAACCCTTCATCCAAAAGATGGCTGATGGGCAGTTCGAAGACGCAATCGCGAAAAAAACGGGTGTCAGTGGTGCGGACTTTACCACTAGTGTGGTACTGATAAATCCAACCTTGCCCCAACCGATATGGCGTAGCGGTTAACCCGAGTACTTTTAGACCGGAATTGACATGTTGTAGGTGCTGAATAACACGACGATAACTGCTGTCTTCGTTGTCAGGAACGCGGTGGCACTCGTCGATCACCAGCAGCGAGAATTGGTCGGCAAAGGCGTCGAGGTTGCGCACGACCGATTGTACCGAGGCGAACACGACCTTTTCATTTGATTCCTTGCGTCCTAAACCAGCGGAGAAAATACCGCCGGTGAGCCCATAGCCTTCATACTTGGCGTGGTTCTGCTCGACAAGCTCTTTAACATGCGCCAAGACCAGAACTCGGCCTTTGGCAATACGCGCTAATTCAGCGATCACCAAACTTTTCCCGGCGCCCGTGGGCAGAACAGCAACGGCAGGCGATGTATGACGGCGAAAATAGTGCAGGACGGCTTTAACAGCGTCAGACTGGTACGGACGTAAGGTATACATAATCAAAAAACGGCCTAAGTGAGGCCGTTTAGTTTACTGACTTGTTCGCTCAGGTACAGACTATTTATACCCAACCGATAAATTTATCCCTAACCGATAAATCACGGTCCATTATAGCCGTTTCGTGAAAATACAATGCTGACGGCGTGGTTGGTAATCAAACTGCTCGTAAAACAGGCGAGCGCCTTTGTTACCAATGTTCATTTCTAAAATCACGGCCACACACTGCCTTGTTTTGGCTTGCTTTTCTACCTCAGGGATCACTTGCGAACCCACGCCTTGACGGCGCCAGGTTTGCTGAATGAAAAACTGATCGATTACACCGACGCTACCGCCATTTTCGACACTAAAACTATAGGCTAAGACGATAAACCCGATCGTATCCGTTCTTCCTTCGTGCTCAACATCAATCAGAAATACATCGCCACGCTCGGGTTGTGACAATAATGTGTTAAAGGTAGAAACCACCGGCTCGCGATCAAACGGCAAGGCCTCATGCTCATGTTGTTCGCGCGAGAGTGTGAATAAGGTTTCCAGGGTATCGACGTCAGGGCGGCGAAGAGAGACAATCATGGTGTTTCCTTTTTATCACTGATTGGTCAAGACGACCGTATCATACTCGCCAAGCCGGTAGGCTCAATCTCGGTGCGTTTTTCGATTAGCACGATGTGACAGACTCGGCGTCTCAACAAAAAGCGTTTGGTAGTGCTTGCATTATGACTAACGCATGTCACCGACAATGAGAGTGAGTGTATCTTATTGCTTTCAGTTTTGCCGCCAAATCTAGCGAAACTTGATCTGTGTCTTCGTGGCGATGTGACGTATAATCGTCGCAAACATAGGTGTAATGAATGGTAATATGCGGATAGATAAATTTTTATGTGAAACCCTAGGGGTAACACGAAAGCAAGCTGGCCGAGTGCTGAAAAGTGAAAGCGTCACCATCGATGGTGAGATCGTAAAATCTGGCGCCATCAAAGTTGGTAAAACCGCGGATGTGCAATTTGAGGGACGATCGTTAACCTTGTCTGGCCCACGCTACTTTATGATGCATAAACCTGCGGGCGTGGTGTGTTCACACGAAGATGCCTTTAATCCCACGATATTTGTTTTGCTCGATGAAGTGAACGCAGAAAAGCTGCATATAGCGGGTCGCCTGGATGCAGACACAACAGGCTTATTGTTACTGACCGACGATGGCCAATGGTCTCACCGTATCACGTCACCCAAGCATCAGTGTACAAAAACGTACCGGGTGTGGTTAGCCGATCCGATCAGTGCAGATACGGCTAGTCAGTTTGAGCAGGGTGTGATGTTACGCAGTGAGCAGCAAGCGACATTGCCCGCTAAGCTCGAGCAGGTGGGTGAGTATGAAGCCTTATTGACGATTCAAGAGGGTAAATATCATCAAGTGAAACGTATGTTTGCCGCAGTCGGTAACAAAGTAGACGCCTTGCATCGCGAATCTGTGGGTGCGCTTGAGCTCGATGACACGCTCGAGCCTGGCGAATATCGCCCTCTCACCGATGAAGAAATTGCCTTGTTAGCATAATCTTGTTGGCATAATTAAGTGTGACACCTTAGATCCCACCTAGGGCAACGATCGACCCGAAAGCACAGTTCTCGCTGTGCTTTTTCAATGTGAGCGAAGTAATTTTTTAAGCGGGTTTTGAACATTGTTTTTAAAGACTGGTGTTAAAGATTGGTGATGAAAAGAAAGACATTCTTTCCCACTACGCAATAATAAATTGTTACACTTTGACCGATCTCACGTTATTTCCCTTTTTCCTGTCTTTTACGTTAAGGAGTGTTATGTCGCAATCATCGGCTGTTACGTCGTCCCCAGCGCAGTTAAGTTGGCTGTTAATCCTGGTGCTTGGGGCCATCGCGGCATTGACCCCATTGGCGATCGATATGTATTTGCCCGCCATGCCGGCCATTGCCGCGGATTTAAACGCGCCCAGTAGCGCGGTAAAGTCGACGCTGGTGGCCTATACCGCTGGCTTTGCGATTGGACAGCTTTTCCACGGCCCAATTTCGGACAGTTATGGCCGTAAACCTGTGATGCTTGGTGGCGTTGCGCTCTTTTTTATCTGCGCTGTGGTCAGTGCGATGGCCCAAGATATTGATGTATTAATGATTGCGCGTACTACACAAGGCTTTGCCGGTGCAGCGGCGGCAGTGATCATTCAAGCCTTGGTGCGCGATATGTTCGAGCGCGAAGAGTTTGCGCGTACCATGTCGTTTATTACGTTGGTGATGACGATTGCACCTTTGGCAGCGCCAATGATTGGCGGTTATCTGCTGACTTGGTTTGACTGGCGTGCGATTTTTTGGGTCCTGGCAGGATGGGCCTGCTTTGTGACCTTGTGCATTATTTTTCGGATCCCCGAAACGTTACCGCGAGAAAACCGTCCGCCCATGCGGATTGGTGCCTCGTTGCGTAACTATGCCCGCATGCTAAAAACCCCCTTTGCGGTAGGGATGATCTTTTGTTCTGGGTTCTCGTTTGCTGGGATGTTCTCGTTTTTAACCGCGGGCTCGTTCGTCTATATCGACTACTATGGCGTCAGCGCCCAGATGTTTGGCTATCTTTTTGCGCTTAATATCGTTTGCTTGATTGTGATGACGTTTATCAATGGGCGCTTGGTCCGCAAAATGGGATCACATTGGATGCTGCGGCTCGGGTTGGGTATCCAGCTGGTGGCGGGCATTGCCATTGCTGTTTTTCAATGGTTAGACATGGGGCTTTGGGGCACGGTGATCCCGGTGATGACGTATGTCGGTGTGATTTCAACCATCGGCAGTAATAGTATGGCGTGCTTGCTGGCGTGCTATCCACAAATGGCAGGTACTGCATCATCATTGGCGGGTACCATGCGTTTTGGTATTGGATCCCTAGTCGGTGCAGGCGTTGCCGTGGTCTCTGATGGAACACCTTGGGGGATGATTGGCGCCATCGCGATTTGTGCGATACTCTCTGCCGTTTTCTACTGGACGCTAGCACGTAAAGAACCATGAGTTATGTCATCACCATTCAAACCGTTATGGCTGCGGCCTTCGATGAGTTAGCTGCCGCCATCGATGCTAAAAAAGTGGCTGATGCGCCAGCCGCTCGCGAGGTGTTTTTAGGTCGTTGGGTGGCGCAAGCGGTTAAGAAACAGCGTTTTCACCACAGCGTAAAAGCGGATTTGCAACGTTGGACGCAGCGTGCCCGTAGTGCCGGCACTCAAGCCGGATTAGAGGCCGAATTTCGACACATTCAGCAACTCTATACGCAGTGGTTTCCGGTCGATGAGCCGGCAAGCCCGGTCCAGCACACCCAATTACAACAGATGATTGATAGTGCCCGCGAGGCGGGTTGGATGCTGCACACCCAGACGCCGATTGATCGAAAGGTCAAGATTGTCTCTGAAGGACAGCATTCACTGGTGGTATGTCCTGAGGCAACTCAGGCGGCATTCAATGCAGAAGGGCACTTAGCTCATCCTCTTAGCATTTATGTGCGTGGACCAGAAATTGATGTAATGAATTGGGCGCATCAAGCCAAACTAGCACCCACGAAAGTCACGGCCTATAAGTCGATCGTTAAATATCATGCTGAATATCGACTTTGGCCCGACAATCATGCGGATTGCTTAATGGTGATGCCGCGGCAATCTATGGTGAAAGAATACCGCTGATGAGCATTGAGAAACCGTCTGAGGGCGGTTTTTTCTTGTTTGAAAGCCACGTAAACTAGGCGCGTTGCCTTATCGGTTGGAGTCTGTTGTGAGCGCTGTTTCTCGTCCTTTTTTTGATGTGGTGTTTTTAAAACGCTTACTGTTAATTGCCATTCCCATTGCCCTCCAAACCATGATGTTTTCCAGCCGCAGTTTGGTCGACATCCTGATGGTCGGTCAGTTAAGTGAGGCTGATGTCGCTGCGATTGGGATTGCAGGGAAAGCAATGTTTGTTTCCACCCTGTTAATTTTTGGGGCGATGACCGGTGGCTCTATGTTGGTCGCGCAATACTGGGGCGCGGGCGACAGGCAAGGATTTCGAGAAAAAATTGCGCTGACCGTGACCCTAACTAATGCCACTGCGGCGTTAAGTGCCTTTGTTTTTTGGGTCTATGCGGACGTCATTATTGGCTTTGCCAGTGATAACCCAACGGTGATTGCCTTGGGGCAAGACTACTTGCAGATCGCGGGGTTATCGCTGTTTTGCTTGGCCAGTGTGTCAGGGCTGGCGGCGGGGCTGCGTGCCATGCATAAACCGGGGATCAGCACTTTTTTTAGTGGCGTGGGGATCAGTGTGAACATCCTACTCAACTGGGTGTTTATCTTTGGTCACTTCGGCGCGCCAGAGCTCGGATCAAAAGGGGCCGCAGTGGCAACGGTTCTCAGTGGTATTGTGGAAGTTGTCGCCTTGTATACCTATTTGTACCGTCGCCAACACCTTGTTGCCTTTTCCCTTGCTGAATGGCGCACGTCGCTCTCACTGGTGGCAGTAAAACGCTTTTTGGCGCTTTCTTTGCCGACTGCGTTTAACTTTTTAATGTGGTCGTCCGGCTTGTTCATTTACCACGCCATTATTGGTCATGTGAACGAAGCAGGGCTAGCCGCGATAGCGGTGATCACTCCGGTTGAGTCGTTATCGCTCTCTTTTCTGATTGGCACAGCCAATGCCGCCGCGGTGTTAGTGGGGAACAATCTGGGTGCTAAACAAACCGATACCGCCTACCATCAAGCATGGCAAGTGGCGGTGTTTAATTTGATTGCAGGCGTCTTTATTGCCACAGTGATGCTGCTGATTAAACCTTGGGTCTTGGGTTTTTTCCCCGCATTGACTGGTGAAACGGCACAAATTACTGAATATTTCTATTGGGCAATGTGTGCGCTGATTGTGGTTAAAACCATCCCAATGGCGATGATCGTTGGTGTGCTGCGTGCCGGTGGTGATGTGCGCTACTGTTTGGGGCAAGACTTTGTTGCGCAGTGGTTGATCGGTATTCCCGTGGTGCTCGCTGCTGCCGTGGTGTTTGAATGGCCGGTTTATTGGGTCTATGCGTTATTGGCGACAGAAGAAGTCGTCAAATGGGTCGGCTCTGTCATTCGAGTTAAATCGGGCGTATGGCTAAACTATCTTGTCGATGATGCCCGTTGATTGAAAAGAAGACGCAATGGGAAGCTGTCTACCTAGTTTTGCCCTTTTCTCAGCCTCTTAATTGGGGTACATTGCCAAATTAGTCAAACAGTGTGACCTAGTTCTCGTTTATTGCTGTTTTAAAACACTATGAGGGTGTGCATTGGCATGTTAGCAATTAAAGCGCTGTGCAAGGGATATCAGGACGGGGGCGATTTTCATCCTGTGCTTCAAGGCGCGGCGATGTCGCTGTCTTCCACCAGCCAGCTTGCGCTGATGGGAGAGAGCGGCTCAGGCAAGAGTACCTTACTGAACTTAATTGCTGGGTTGGATAAACCCGACAGCGGTGAGATCTGGCTGGATGATACCCCTTTACACGCGTTAACCGAACGAGCGCGTACTCAGTTCCGTCGTCAGAACATTGGTCTTATCTTTCAGCAGTTCAACTTGCTTCCTACGCTATCGATTGCCGACAATATCCGCTTTTGTCGCCAGTTAAAAGGGCTCAAAGACGATGCGAATTTGTGGCGGCAAATTGTCTCTCAGCTTGATTTAATGCCGCTATTAAATCGGTACCCGGAAGAAGTGTCAGGCGGGCAGCAACAGCGTGCCGCGATCGCCCGTGCTTTATACATGGCCCCCAAATTATTGTTGGCCGACGAACCTACCGGTAGCTTGGACGAGCGCAACGCGGATGCGGTCATGCGTTTGCTAACCACGTTGACACGTCAGCAAGGCTCGAGCCTTTTATTGGTCACGCACAGTGATACGGTTGCCAGCTACTTACAGGGCAGCATTGGGCTGCAAGGAGGCGTGCTCAGTGTTCGGGCCCGTCGCTAATGCACTATGGGGGCACTATCGCCGCCATCCTTTTCAGATTTTGCTGGTATGGCTAGGGCTAACCCTTGGGGTCGCTCTGCTTGTTGGCGTGTTATCGATTAACCAACACGCCCAGCAAAGCTATCGGGAAGGTGCCAAGCTGTTTAGTAATCCTTATCCGTTTAGCATTCATCACACCCAGCGGACCCAACGTGTGCCGCAGGCGTTTTATATTGATTTACGCCGGGCAGGCTTAACGCAGTGTGTTCCTGTTGATCGCTTGCAAGTCGTGACACCGTCACTTGATGATCTCAATCTTATGGGCGTTGATACCATTGCCATGTTGCCGCTGTTAGCTGAACGTGGCGGTGATAAAGGGCGTGCAAACAAGGGGATATCACCGGTCAATGCAATCACGCCGCCTTATCCGGTTTATGTTGGTGAGGCGATGGCGAACCATAAAGGCTGGAAAGATGGGCAAATGATTGATCTGCTTGATTATCCAGCTATTGGCCCCTTGCGAGTACTCGACAACGATGCCCTGAGTATGGGGACGTATTTAGTTGCCGATATGGCGTTGCTACGTACCTTGTCCTCACACGCCGGTATCGCCGACATCCTGTGTGGGTCTTTAACGCAAGCGGAGCGCCAGCAGATTCGCAATGTGTTACCACCTGCACTGACATTGACCAAAACACAGGCCACACAGTTAGGGCCGCTCACCCGTGCTTTCCATCTTAATTTACTTGCCATGGGATTACTGGCTTTTGTGGTGGGCCTGTTTATTTTCTATCAAGCGATTTCGCTTTCAATGACACAACGGCAACCGCTGGTGGGGGTGCTACGCCAACTCGGTGTTGATGGACGTCAACTCTCTTGGGTTATGCTTGCTGAGATTCTCGTATGGGTTGTGCTTGGCGTGATGAGTGGCAATGTGCTGGGCTTGATGCTAGCCAATCAATTACTCCCTGCCGTCGCTACCACCTTGTCTGACTTGTATGGCGCTGATATTGACTTGGTGATGCATTGGCAATGGCAATGGGGATTGGCGAGTCTGTTGCTCGCGATCTTAGGGGCGATGATGGCATCAGCCTGGCCGCTGGTGCGCTTACTTAACACATCGCCGGGGCGCTTATCCCAAAGAATGACACTAATTCGAGGGACACACCAAGAGTATGCGGTGCAAGCGATCATCGCGATACTATTGGGCGTAACAGCTTGGGGCGTGTCTTACTGGGAAAGTAGCCAATGGCAAGGCTTTACGCTGATCGCATTAACCATGTTAAGTGCCGCCCTAGCGTTGCCCTATGCCTGTGGCTGGTTGTTTCATACCTTGGCGCGCGGCTATGCGGGCGCACGTTGGCGTTGGTTCTTTACCGATGCGGCGGCCAGTTTAAGCTACCGAGGTGTTGCCGCGATGGCCTTTATGCTTGCTGTTTCTGCGCATATAGGTATGGAAACCATGGTGGGGAGCTTTCGCACCAGCACCGAAACTTGGCTGCAGCAACGGTTAGCCGCGGATGTGTATGTTCGACCCGGCAATGCTTTGCTACCCAGAATCGAATCCTGGCTTGAACAACAAGAAGACGTGTCGCAATTTTGGGCCACTTATCGACGTGAGTTGGTCGCGCCCCAAGGACGCCTTGAGGTGTTATCGGTTGGTGATCGAGCACTAGAAAAGCAATCGTTAGCCGTCAAATCGGCCCAACCCCAATATTGGTCGCAATTACACCAGCAACGTGCGGTGCTTTTAAGTGAATCACTCGCCGCTAAATTTGACGTAAGTGTCGGTGAAATGGTTAATCTGCCCGCACCGATGGGCGAACGCTGGCACGTGGCAGGGATCTATTACGATTACGGTAATCCTTACGGACAGTTGGTGGTTTCAACGCATAGTGAGGCGGGCGAATGGCTAGCACAAGGACGTCCATCGTTGGCGGTGGTACTCGATAAAGAAGCTCCAAGTGATCATTTTGTTGATCAAATGAATACACGGTTTAGCCTGAGCAATGGTCAGGTGCAAAATCAAGCCGACATTATGCGTTATGCCATGCGCATTTTTGATCGAACGTTTACTGTCACCGAAAGCTTGTGTGTGCTGATGTTGATCGTGGCGATTAGCGGCTTGTTTTTCGCAACGTTAGCCACGGAGCTATCGCGGCAACGCCAGTATAGCTTGTTGCGTTATTTGGGCCTATCAGGGCGAGAGCTCATTGCTCTGGAGGGCGGGCAATTGGTGATCCTTGGGTTAGTCAGTGCCCTTATCGCGATCCCGCTTGGCTTGGTGTTAGCGAGCATGTTAATTCATGTTGTTCTCAAAGCGTCCTTTGGTTGGACAATGACTATGAATTTTTTCCCAATGACGTATGCAACGACCATTAGCCTTTCAATGCTCGCCTTGATGGTGGCCGGGGCGTGGCCGGTTTACCGTATGCTTAAGCGGACAGCCGCCGCGTCGTTACGTGATGCGCAGTAGGAGAGTCGCCGTGAGATCAAGTCAGCGAAAGTTAAGCCCTATTGGCCGTGTAGTGTTTGGCTTAATCGGAGTGATGGTGTTGGGGGTCTTGATTGGGTTGGGAAAACAGCCTTCATCGTCGACCGACTTAGCGGATGGCTTTGATGTGTTTGGCCAACAAAGTGGCTTTGCCGCTGTTACGCCTGATTATACACCTCTTTATCCGCAGGATATGGCCTCTCATCCTGCATTTGCCACGGAATGGTGGTATTTGACAGCCACACTGACGGATAATGCGGGACAAGAATACGGTGTGCAATGGACCCTATTTCGCCGTGCGCTGAGTCCTCGCCACCAAACAGGATGGGCAAACCAGCAGCTTTATATGGCGCATGTTGCTATTACGCGTGCCGATCAACAGTGGGAAGCCGAGCGTTTTGCCCGTGGTGGTATTGGTCAGACTGGCGTGACGCTGTCACCATTTCAGGCTTGGCTGGATGATTGGCAATGGCAGGGGGGCGATCAACCTTTACCGGCGCAAGTCCGTGCATCATGGTCCGATAAGGATGCAACATTGGGGTTCGCACTCCAGGTGGCTGACGGTGGCTTGCGCGTGAAACAGGGCGAGCAAGGATACAGTATTCGCCATGCCAATGAGCCGTCAGCGTCTTATTACTTTTCTTTGCCACAATTGACCATTGAAGGTCAGCTTACCATCGACGGTGAGACAATACCCGTTTCGGGAAAGGGGTGGTTCGATAAAGAATGGTCTAGCGGTGCGATGGCATCGGATCAAAGCGGATGGGATTGGTTCGGGCTTAATTTAGACGATGGTCGCGCGTTAATGGTCACCCAAATCCGAGGCAGTCAGCCCTTTATGTTTGGCTCATTAACGTATCCAAATGGGCGCATTGTGGTCTTAGCGCAATCGGATATTCGGATGTTACCTATTAGCCATGCCAAAATGCGCGAGGGGATCAGTTTGCCGATAGCCTGGCAGATACAAGTACCAGACGAAGGGATTAACATCACTACGCAGCCACTCAATGCGCAAAGTTGGATGGCGCTGAGTGTGCCGTATTGGGAAGGGCCAGTGCGCGTGCAAGGAAGCGCAACAGGCCGCGGGTTTATGGAAGCGACGGGCTATTAATTGAGGCCAACCCAGGCCTGGGTTTGATGTGGGCGCCATATTGGCTGACGCTCGACGGTAATCACGCCAGGCTGGTTATCGCCTTGAGCGGCAGACACCGCAAGGCTTAAGGCAGCATCGCTGATCGCTTCAAATTGCTGCGGCAAAGACTGCACACCAAAAGGCAGAAAGTCTAAGATACGGCTATCACCAAAAGTGGCGAAATACAGGGCGGTGGGGGCGATGCCGGTCTGACGAATCGCATCCAGCACACCCTCGCAAAGGGTAAACGATGTCGTTAAAAGCGCATCGGGTAAATCCCCAGCGTCTATCCATTCGGTCATTAATCGCTGTCCTTCTGAACGGCTAAAGGCATTGCCATAGCGTACTTGTCCCTCGACGTGCTGTGCGTGTAATGCCTGAAAAAAACCTTGCTCACGATCTTGAGATATCGCCAGAGCCGGTACTGCACCGATTAACCCAGCTTGATAGACATCGGTTGGGCTGATCAAGCGATCTGTCAGCTGATAAGCCCCTTTCGCATCGTCCGTTAAAACGTTGGCAAATTGTGTGGCATCTAAGCCACGGTCAATCGCGATAATCGGGGTGCCTTGCTGCTGTAGTTTCGGATAAAAGGCATTATCGGCCGGTAAACAAGAGGCCACAATTAAGGCATCAATCTTTCTGGATACTAGCGTCTGTGCAACCGTTTTTTCTCGCTCAGGATCGTCGTCTGATCCCGTAATAATCACCTGATAACCCTGATCATGCGCTTTGCGTTCAAAGAGTTTGGCTAACGTTGCATAGCTGGTATTAGCAAGATCCGGAACCACTAAGCCCAGTGTATGGGTCGTGCCTGCTCGTAATGCCGTCGCTGCGCGGTTAGGTTGATAATTATGTTGCTCGACCACCGCCATCACGCGTTGACGTGTTTGCTCGCTGATCCGGTAACGGTCGGCTTTACCATTAATCACATAACTGGCTGTTGTGCGTGACACCCCAGCAAGGCGGGCTATTTCATCTAGCTTCATAAACGAATCCTTAGTGCGCCGATCGTTATTGATGGCTTTGTGAATGCGATCAAAGTTTGCACATACCCGATCAATAATAGGCTTGCATTATAAGCTAAAACGATTCAGCCTTAAAGCTGAAAGGTTTCAGCTTTGGATGTAAATCGCGTCACCATCACACGAATGTTATTTATTGCGTCGTGTTTCGATAATCGTGGCTAGAATGAATCGACAGTAACGATGAGATTCATTTCATCGATAACGCGGGTAATTGCCGCCAAAAGCTGAAACGATTCAGCCAAATGGTATAGCGAAAGACTGTACACAAAAAAACATTATTAGGGTCTGAAGTAACGTGAATGAAGACCAATCCCTGATCCCGATATACCGTCATGACAGCGTGGTCTGGCGTGACAAAAACGATTAACCCGTGCACTTGGCACTGACCCTTTGCACTTGGCATTGACCCTTTGCACTTGGCATTGCCCCTTTGCACTTGGCATTGATATAAGAGGAAAGCCCTCATGCTGGCACTTAACGCACAAGATATTCATATGCAGCAACATGCTGCCTCCAAGCAAGACGCGATTAAAGCCATTGCCGGTTTGCTGACGCAAAAAGGACTGGTAGAGGCCGGCTATCAAGACGGCATGTTAGCGCGAGAAGCACAAACCAGTACCTATTTGGGCAGTGGGATTGCCATTCCACACGGCACAACCGGTACCCGTGATCAGGTTAAACAAACGGGGGTGCAGGTTTTTCATTTCCCTGATGGTGTGGATTGGGGAGACGGAAATCTTGCTTATGTGGCCATTGGTATTGCCGCTAAGTCTGATGAGCACCTTAGTATTCTACGCCAGTTAACCCGTGTGCTATCTCAAGAGGGCGTTGAGGAAGCATTGCAAAAGGTTGAGCGTGCTGAAGAGGTCGTTGCGATCCTCAATGGTGAAACAACCGGCGCACAAAGCCTAACCTTTAAACCAGAGATGATACTGAGCGGCTTTCCAGCTTCAGACATGACTACCCTCCAAGCGGTGGGAGCCGGCCTGCTCAAAAACCATCATTGTATCAATCACGAGGGCGTGAGCCAGTTAGTGGCAGGCAATCCTATTCATTTGGGTCAAGGGCATTGGCTGCTTGGGGTTAATCAAGGCGTTGAACAAACAGGCGTATCCGTTGTGATGCCAGCAACGTCATTGACGCATCACGCGCAGTCTGTCAACGCACTTTGGTGCATAGCAGCGAATAATGCGGCCCATCTTCCTGTCTTGAAAACCTTAACGCAGTGGAAAGCCGACGATCAATTGGCGACCTGTATTGACCTCTCGCCACAGGCGCTGGTTAACGCATGCAGTCCCCAGACGTCAACAGGGGCATCGCCAGCGGCGGCGTCGACCGATGAACGTCAAAAAGCGACCGATAAAGCGATTCAAGAAGGTGAAAACGGTACATTTACCATCACCAATACGCATGGTTTGCATGCACGTCCAGGGGCAATGTTGGTCAACACTGCGAAAAAATTTGATGCGGATATTCAAGTTGCCAATGCGTCGACCCAATCAGACTCGGTTAATGCGAAGAGCTTGATGAAAGTGATTGCCTTAGGGGTAAAACATGGCCATCAGTTGCACTTTACCGCGCAAGGTTCGGATGCAGCGCAGGCGATTTCTGCACTCGGGAATGCCATTAAAGACGGATTAGGAGAACACGCATGAGTGCCATCTTAACCGTCACCTTTAATCCAGCTCTCGATATGACAGGAAGTGTCGGGGTATTGCAACCGGGTGATGTCAACTTGGTGCAAAACTATACCCTGCATCCTGCAGGAAAAGGCGTTAATGTTGCACGTGTGTTAAGCGATTTAGGGGCCACTGTGTCGGTCTCTGGCTTTCTCGGTGCAGACAATCAAGACCCATTTTCCCAGCTTTTTGCTGAACAGGGCGTTGCCGATCACTTTTTGCGCGTGCCAGGGGTAAGCCGTACCAATGTCAAGCTGGTAGAAAATACAGGCCGGGTAACGGATTTAAATTTTCCCGGCATGGCGGTAGACCCGACCCATATTGATGCGTTGACCGAGACCTTGCACGCACTGGCACCAAGCCATGAATGGATCGTATTGGCGGGCAGTTTACCGCCAGGTGTCACCACTGAACAGCTGGTGATGTGGATTAGCACCTTGCGAGAAGCGGGCAAAAAAGTGGTCGTCGACACCAGTCAACACGCGCTTCGTGCTGCCATTGATGCAACGCCTTGGTTGGTTAAGCCCAATGAAGCGGAGTTAGCACAGTGTCTTAATGAATCTATCAGTAATGAGCAATCTGTTTTATTAGCGCGTGGTGAACAGCTCTTTAACCAAGGGATCGCTAACGTGGTCATTTCGCGTGGGGTTGATGGGGTATTGTGGCGCGATCATCAAGGCTGGTTAAAAGCCGTAGCGCCGGCCCAGCAGGTGGTGAGTACCGTTGGTGCGGGGGACTCCTTGGTCGCGGGTCTGGTCTCTGGCTGTCAAGCTGGGCTGAGTAAAGAAACGGCACTTCGCCAAGCCGTTGCCATATCGGCGCTTGCCGTCACTCAAGTGGGAGTGGGGGTGAGCAATCATGAAAACGTGAATCAATTATCCGAACAAATCAGCGTGTCGCCTGTTGAGTTGTCAGTGCATGCGCAATAAAAACCAATCCATAAGTGGGGTAGAAGGTATGAATCTGGTCATTGTTACGGCATGCCCTAGTGGTGTCGCCAATACCGTTATTGCGGCGGGGCTTCTCGAGCAAGCCGTCGATGCAAAAGGATGGACGGCACAAATAGAGTGTCAGTCGAGTGTCCAATCGACAAAAGTATTGTCAGCCGCAGAGATAGAACACGCCGATCGCGTGCTGCTCGTTGGCGATCCGAATGAGACGGCGCGCTTTAATGGTAAACCTGTTTACCAGGCAAGCCTTGATGAAGTCATGGTGGACGCACAGGCCGTGTTGACGGCGGTATCGAATCAGGCGCAGCCTTATGAGGCTTCCGTATCCAGTGAAAGTGGTGACAAACAGCCGGTTCGTATTGTCGGGATCACGGCGTGTCCGACGGGCGTTGCCCATACCTTCATGGCCGCTGAAGCGATTGAAGAAGCCGCGAAGGCGAAAGGGTATCAGGTTAAGATCGAGACACGTGGCTCGGTGGGGGCGAAAAATAACTTAACTGACCGAGACATTGAACAAGCGGATCTTGTCTTTATCGCGGCGGATATTGAGGTCGATCTCAGTCGCTTTGCCGGTAAACGTTTATATAAAACCAGTACTGGGAGCGCGTTGAAAAAAGCGGCACAAAGTTTGGATGATGCTTTGGCGAACGCCCATGTTCACCAAGCCGGACAAACTAATACCGCGAATAGCGCTGCAAACCAAGGTGAACGGAGTGGCGTTTATAAACACCTTATGACCGGGGTGTCACACATGTTGCCTTTGGTTGTGGCCGGGGGGCTAGCCATTGCGCTCTCGTTTGTGTTTGGTATTGAGGCGTTTAAAGAAGAAGGGACGCTTGCAGCGGCCTTAATGGAAATTGGCGGTGGTAGCGCGTTTGCGCTGATGGTCCCGGTACTGGCGGGCTTTATTGCCTTTTCTATCGCGGATCGTCCGGGCCTGGCACCAGGGCTTATCGGTGGTATGCTTGCAGCCTCAACAGGCGCGGGTTTCTTAGGGGGTATTCTGGCTGGTTTCATTGCCGGTTACAGCGCTAAATTCGTTGCGGACAAAGTCAGCTTACCGGCTTCAATGGAGGCGCTCAAACCCATATTGGTGATCCCGTTATTGGCCAGTTTATTTACCGGTTTGGTGATGATCTATGTGGTAGGTGGCCCCGTTTCGGTGGCGATGGAAAGTTTAACAACCTTCTTGCAAAGCATGAATTCAACCAATGCCGTCATCTTAGGCGTGTTACTCGGCGCCATGATGTGCTTTGATCTCGGTGGCCCGGTGAATAAAGCCGCGTATACGTTTGGCGTTGGATTGATTGAAAGTGGTACCTACATGCCAATGGCTGCCATTATGGCTGCAGGAATGGTGCCGGCATTAGGAATGGGTTTATCGACTTTCCTTGCCAAACGCAAGTTTAACGATGCCGAACAAGAAGCAGGTAAAGCGTCATTCGTTTTAGGACTGTGCTTTATTTCAGAAGGCGCGATTCCGTTTGCAGCGAAAGACCCGATGCGTGTTATTCCATCGTGTATTGCCGGTGGCGCATTAACGGGGGCGATCTCAATGTTGATTGGCGCGAAATTAATGGCGCCGCACGGTGGATTGTTTGTCTTGCTCATCCCAAATGCGATTAGCCCTGTCTTGCTTTATCTCGCTGCTATTACGGCCGGTACCTTGGTGACAGGTTTAGTCTATGCGTTGATTAAGCCGGTGAGCCAAGCATCACCATCGATGGCAACCCAGTCGTCTTAGTCAGACCTAAAACGCGCACGTAAAAAAGGCCCTTGATGGGCCTTTTGTTGTTTATGATAACGCTGTGTTGCTTATGATAACGATTCCGGCTGAGGGACCACAGGATAGCGAACCCCCATCATTTTCTCCATACAATGGATGACCTGACAGCTGTATCCAAACTCGTTGTCATACCAAATGTACAGTACGCAGCGGTTACCCTCGGCAATCGTCGCCTGGCTATCTACCACGCCAGCAAAGCGAGATCCAATCAAATCACTCGAGACGAGTTCGGTGGATTGGGTATAATCGATTTGGCCTGAAAGCGGCGAGTAGAGCGCGACGTCTTGCAGGTACGCATTGATTTCATCTTTGTTGGTGGCGTGATTGAGGTTGAGGTTTGCAATCGCCATCGAGACATTCGGGGTTGGGACACGCACTGAGTTGCCAGTGAGTTTTCCTTTTAGTTCCGGCAATGCTTTTGCTACCGCGCTTGCTGCGCCCGTCGACGTCAGTACCATGTTGAGTGATGCTGAACGACCACGTCGATCGCCTTTGTGGTAGTTGTCTATTAAGTTTTGATCATTGGTAAACGAATGGACGGTTTCAATATGACCACTATCAATGCCAAATTTATCCTGCATGGCTTTGAGCACTGGGGTAATCGCATTGGTGGTGCAACTGGCGGCGGAGATAATTTTGTCATCGTGACCAATGACATCATGATTGACACCGAACACCACATTTTTAAGCGCGCCCTTACCTGGGGCGGTTAGCAAGACTTTGTCTGTCCCTTTGCTATCAAGATGCTGACCGAGTCCTTCTTCATCACGCCACATCCCCGTATTATCGACCACTAAGGCATGGTGAATGCCATACTGGGTATAGTCGACCTCAGTTGGGTTATTGGCATAAATGACTTGAATGAAATTACCATTGGCGATCAGAGCATTACGGGTCTCATCCACAGTAATGCTGCCATTAAATGGACCGTGCACCGAATCACGACGCAATAAGCTGGCGCGTTTTTCCAAATCGCCTTCTTTGCCACCACGGACCACTATCGCACGTAAACGTAATGGATAGCCTGGCCCACTTTTCTCAACCAGTAGACGTGCGAGTAACCGGCCAATACGGCCAAAACCATAAAGCACCACATCTTTGGGCTCGACGCTGTTGCCAGTGCCGATTAAGTGATTCAATTGGCTATGAAGAAAATCAGTAATCCCATGCTCACTGTCATGTGATTGCCAGTACGTCCACGCCAGCTGGCCAATATCAATTTTACTCGGGGCCAGGTCGAGTTCGGCCATCGCTTCGATTAAAGGGAGGGTTTGGCTCGGGGCTAATGTGTCGCCAGTGTAACGACGTGCGACGCGGTGAGCTTTAATAATATCAATGGTACTAGCGTTGATAAGCTGACGGCCAAAGAGTTGAATCTCTACGCCTTTTTGGCGATAGAGCTGGCTCAACAGCGGATACATGGTTTCAGAGTGAGTTTGACTGGTTTGCCAGTCGAGTAGGTAGTGTTCTGGACTCATGAATCGACCTTTTCACGAATGATTGTGGGTGGGCAGGGTGCCCAGTAGGGTAATGGACTGATCATTGCCAGCCTTATTATTTTGTTGCGCAGTCTAAATGACCCAGAATTATTCACCTACTAAAAATAAGTCCTAAAATTCAACCACTCATAGACGATTAAGAACGAGTAATAGAGCGGGGAGGTTGTGATCAATGTTGTAACTTATATGAAACAAAAGCGATAAATTCAATATTATTGTGAGCGGGAAAAGATGAAATGTTATTTTGTTTTTTGTCGAAAATTAAGTGGGTGAAATACAAAAACATCGCGAACAAGCAACAATAATGGCTACTTGTTCACGAATTGAGGCGTAACTCGCTGATTTTTAAGTTCGATGTTAATTTATATGGGCGTTCGTGCTCAGATCCCGAGTTCATCTAACAAGTCGTTACTGCCATTGTCTTTCTTTTCATTTTTATCGTTAGGTTTTCCTTCCAGCTGACGCACGGTTTCTGCCTCTAAAATAGAATCCGGGTCGACTTCTTCGCCTTCTTCAAAATCTTGCAGCTGAATGAATTCAGTGCGTTCCATCGCGAGTTCTAGATAAAAAATATGATTATTTTCGGTGGTAAAGCTGACCCGGCGCGCTTGAGGTTTATCAATATTGCTGTCGACAGACACGGAAATATTTTTGTTCACCGCCATCATCTTCGGCTGGTTTTGCGTGATAGACGTCTGAATTGAGCGCTTAATCTTGCCTGTGAAGTCACCGATGATTTGGTTCATCAGTTCGCCAAGTACATCACCGACTTCATCCGCTGTATGTTGAGTGGCAAGCTCTTCTTCGGGGATCCCCATATGCTGCATATAGTTGCGATAAATCTCTAACGCCGCTTGTGAGGAGAAGTTAATCACGACGAGTCCCGAAAAGCCGCCATCAAATAATACAAAGCACCCGATATCCGGCTTAAGACTGGTTTTGACTATTTTTTGCACCATTGCGGCATGATGCACGGGAGAGTCCGTGGCTTTGGTTAACACTGCTGTGGCAGATTGACACAGTTTGAGCAGGATGTCCTCGGAGGTGACAACTTTGGTTTTTCTCATTATTCACTACCGTTTTGGTTGCTAATACTTACCTTGAGTGTGGCACCGGAACGCGAGGTTTGTACACCGATTTTCTAGATATTCGGATAAGGGATCACACCGATTCATTATTTTTGATGTTGGACACATTAAGTCTCAAGCGTGTCGAGCGCACGAGTCAGACGTATGATCGCCGTTTGCATCTGCGCTAACGCTTTGACAAGTGCTTGTGTGTCCTGTGTGTTGGCAGCATGTTCGGCGTCAAGGCACGCTTGATGCAATTCTGTTGCGCCAATACTGCCTGTCGCGGACTTCTGTTTATGTGCTGTGTCTTTGATATCTTGCCAATCTGTAAACGGCGGCGCTAACTGGCTCAGCGTGTTGATGCTCGGTAAACTGCGTCGGCGAAATATCGCAATGATATCAAGATAAGCGTGTTTCTGGCCGGCATAGAGTCGTTCGATAACACTTAAATCTAAAACGGTTAGCGAGCTCTCGTGTTGCACAGAGAGGGTAGACGTTTCCTCTTGCGCCTTGTCGGTGGTTGAATGGGAACCTTGGTGAAGCCAGTGACTTAAGCGGCTTTCGAGCTGCTCTAACTCAATGGGCTTGGTGATATAATCATCCATACCCGCTGCAAAACAACGTGCGTCTTCACCACTGAGTGCATTGGCAGTAATAGCGATAATAGGGACGTATCCCGTGGATGACTGCTGCTCTCTCAATGCGGCTGCGAGTGCATAACCATCTTTATTGGGCATATGGCAGTCTGTTAAGACCAGATCAAAGCGCGTGCTTTGGTAAGCCTGCAATGCTTGTTCACCATCATCAACCATCACAACGTGATAACCGAGATAATGGAGTTGTTGTGTCAAAACGCGTTGATTAGTGGGGTTGTCTTCGGCAACCAGTATATGTCCACGTATCGATTTGCCATGGCGCTCTCTTGCTTGCATATCGGGGATAATATTTAGCTCGAGAGATTCCCCCAACATGCTAACCTCTGGGCTGTCTAAGCCTAAACACACACGGATCCCATGCACTAAGCGGCGATAAGTGAGCGGTGAGGCAAAAAGCTCGACCAGGTATTTGTTAGGATGGGTATTCAGTGACAGCTTCTCTCGTAGTGCAATGATGTGTTTCACCCCAAGCGCATCAAAACGCGTCTCGTCACTTGTATCTTGAGTGATCAAGAGAACATGTCTGGCAGCGACAAGCGCAGGCGTGCTTGACGCCTCCTTTTGTAGGATAAGCGTCTCGTTTGGATTAGCTGTCGCATGTGCAATACCTAAATGATTGAGATAGAGGTTGATGGCGTGTTTTAGCTCGCCGTCGGGTAAATCAAGGTAAATAAACAGTGTGTCGATATCGTCACGACTAAGTGGCGCAGGATGAGGTGCACCCAATCTGTCAGTGGTGTAACTTAAGCGAACTTGAAATTCGGTTCCTTTATCCTGTTCACTCTCAACCGTTATCTCACCATCGAGTAAATCGATAATATTTTTACAAATCGCTAAGCCGAGTCCGGACCCACCATACTCACGCGTAGTGGATGATTCTGCTTGGTTAAAGGGTTGAAATATGGTGTCTAATTTGTCGGGGCTGATGCCTATACCATTATCCGCTATTGTGACGTTCAATCCTGTTTTTTCCGGTGTGCCTGTGTCGAACGGTGTGATTTTGACATCGACTTTTCCCAGCTTGTCACGGTGACTGCCAGAAAACTTAATTGCATTGCCCACAAGGTTATAAAGGACCTGTTTAAGCCGGTTAGGATCGCCAATCAGTGAGTCAGGCAGTTCAGGATCAATAAATAGTGACAATGTCACATTTTGTTTTTTGGCATTGTGGCTCACCGTGTCCATTACTTGATCAACCGTTTCAGAGAGAGAAAAGGTAACCTGCTCCAGCTGCAGTTTTCCTGATTCGGTGCGGGAGAAATCAAGAATATCGTTAATAATCGAAAGCAATGAAAGGGCTGATTCTCTTACTGTGCTCAGCAACCCGTGTTGGGATTGGGTTAGCGAAGAGCGACGCAGTAGATCCAACATCCCGATGACCCCGTTCATGGGGGTGCGTATTTCATGGCTCATGGTGGCAAGAAACTGCGCTTTAACCCGAGATGCACTTTCAGCTCGTTCCTTTTCTGCTATCAACTGCTCACGTGCTTGGTTGCGCGAGATAATGTGGGCTCGGAATATCACTAAGCTCTGCGCAATCTTTCCGACTTCATCGGTTCTATCTTGAAAATGACTAGACGGTGGTGTCATGTCACCCGCGACCAGTCGCTGCATCGAATCTGCCAGCGCGGCGATTGGCTGAGTAAAAGACTGATAAATATAAAAATACATGCCGCTACTGACAAACAAAATAAATAACAATAAATAGCCAAGATTCAATTGATTCGAATGAAGAATAGATTGTAAGTCGGTCATTGAGCGGGTAACTTCATTACCTGTGCCTTGTGCAAAACGGGAAAGTGCATTCTCTAGCGCATGATACTCATGATCGCTGAGCGTGCGCACTGCCTTCATGGCAGCGACTTTGGCGTTCGGTTGGTAATTGTTAAAAATGGCAATACCGCTGCGCTTAAAGCTAGTAAAGTGATTGTTTAATCGCGCAATTTTTTTGAGTGAGGCAGGGTCATTAAGCTCGAACTGTGTTAATGACAAATATTGCTCAAAGGTAACCATATCTTCCATAAAGTATTGACGGCTACTCGTGCGACCTTCTAAATACTGATTTAGCTCGGTAAGCATATCGCCGTTTTCATCGACGAGCTCGTCAAGGTATTGTAATACCGCTAAGTTGTCAGGTTGCTTTAACTCCTGGGTGGCTTTGAGTTCGGCAACGAGGTTATCAATTGGGCGAGCGACATCAATGGATAATCGCATCAATTGCTTGCGTGCCCATTGCTCAGCCACCGGATCAAACTCGGTTAATACTTTTTGATGTGCGATGCGTTGAAAGCGTTCGTAGAGTTGACTGACTTTTTCGAGTTGTTGTTTTTCATCGGGTTTGATGGTTTTTAGTTTTTTTAGCGCGTTTTCAAAGTCTTGTTGATTCTCTAGAAACACTGATAGCGATTCGTGCCGTCCCATGACATATTTAAGCATGCTAGCATTCATGTCGCTCACCGAACGTAGCATCTGCATCGTAATAATGGCGCTAGGAATTTCGTGATGGGTAGCGCGCTCTACATCACGATTGACACGCTCTTGCATGATATAGCTTGAAACCGATAATCCGAGCACCATCAGCGTGATAAACGTCATGATTAATCCGATTTTGCTGACAATGCTCTTACTAAATGGGCGCGGACGGTTTACCTTCATGGTTTTTTCCTACATCCTTGTGAGCGATTGATTCGGGCGTATCCGTGAAAACAGCTCAGTGTGTGGTTTATTTTCATCACTGCAAACCAAAGCTATACTGCAAAGAAGAGTGGGTCAGCAGTTTGCATGAGTAAAGTGTGGCATGGATAAGCAAGAAAGGCTTACCATTCACAGTTTTGCCACTGTATGTACACGAGCAATAAGCCAGTACGTGTTATTGCGCATGCTATCTTATACTATAAGGCGTGTGGAATCGTATGTAAGGTGCATCGAATAGTACAAGATGCATCGAATCGTATAAGGTGCATCGAATCGTATAAGGTGCATGGAAACAGTATAAAGCACGTGATGTGCTGTGAAGCGTGACTCGCTTTCTAATTTCGTCCTCTGGGGGCGCACATCGCGGATGTTCGCGATACAATAGCGATATATGAACAGTCTAAGGACAAGTAACCATGGTAGTAGATTCAGACGGGTATCAGGCACTGATCGAGCACTTTGCGTTCAATCTCACCGTCTTTGAGCAACCCGGTGAAGCCATTGGCGATGAAACCATTGCAGATATCGTGCACGATCTCGTCGCCTCTAACATCATGACCATTTGTGAGCAGAACCCTGGGCTCTCATCCGCGTTAAGGTTTACCATACTCCGTGAAGCCGATCGTGTGGTTGAAGATATGGAAGAAGTCTTAGCCGGGCGATGGGAGCAACCTGTCACGGCGGAGCAAGTGGGCTTTTTAGAAGAGTATGTGGCGCTAGTCAAAAATTTATTTGATGGCGCCATGGTTGAATTTCGTTAGTACTCAGCCACTAATAACCTAGATACTTTGATGTCAAAAATAGCGATGTCAAAAATAGAGCAGAATCACGCGATTCAGCGCCTTTATAAAGCACGCCTCTCGCGTGCTACCCGCCCTTATCTAGCCCGTGGTGCCGGGGTTGATCGTTGTCAGCAGTGCATGCTAGTTCGTCATTATTGTATCTGCGCCCACCGAACGGCTCACAAGACACACGCCGCTTTTATGCTGCTGATGTATGACGATGAGGTCTTGAAGCCAAGCAATACCGGCCGGCTGATTGCTGACTGTATCGCCGATACCTATGCGTTTATTTGGTCACGAACAGAGCCGGACCCTGAGATGTTAGCGCTTCTGTCCCATCCCGATTATCAACCTTTTGTGATTTTCCCGTCTCAATACACGACGCCTGAGCGTGTCGTGAGTGTCCCGACTGTGGGCGTGTCAGGTAAACGTCCGCTGTTGATTATTATCGATGGGACCTGGCGAGAAGCGAAAAAGATTTTCAGAAAGAGCCCTTGGCTTGATCGTTTTCCGGTTTTAAGTATTCAACCTCAGGCATTATCACGCTATCAAGTGCGTGATGCTCACGGCGAGAATCAGCTTGCAACAGCAGAAGTGGCTGCAGAGGCACTGATCGCAAATCAAGAGCAAATGGCAGCCGCATATTTGAATCAATGGTTTGATGTATTTAGCGAGCGCTATATGGCAGGTAAACGACAAAAGGCGTTGCCAGAGCGAGACGCGTTGTCCCTGCTGCTTCATCGTCAGGCTTAATGTGAAAGACACAAAAATGCCGATGGCTAACGTTTGGTTAAAAAACTACGAAACTTGGCCAGAATCACGGACTTGACGCTATTTTTGGTGGATAATCTGGTTATATAACGACAAACAAACACGAAGGTGACTTAGCCATGTATTACGGCTTTGATGTGGGCGGCACAAAAATTGAGTTCGGCGCGTTTGACAAACAACTCAATCGTATTGCGACCGAACGTCATCCAACCCCCACGCAGGATTATGCGGCGTTGGTTGAAACCATCGTCCAATTGGTAGAAAAATACGATGTTAAATGGGGAGGGCAGGGAACCATTGGTATTGGTATTCCTGGCTCACAAGCAGAAGATGGAACGGTTTTAACCGTCAATGTGCCTGCAGCCAATGGACAATCGCTACGTGCAGATTTAGAAGCACGCCTTGGTAGAGAAGTCCGTATCAGTAATGATGCTAACTGTTTCGCGTTATCGGAAGCCTGGGATGAGCAAGCGCAGTCGGCGAAAACAGTCTTGGGTTTAATTCTTGGCACTGGCTTTGGTGGTGGTTTAGTCATTAACGGTAAGGTGATTAATGGTAAAAACCAGATGGCTGGCGAGGTTGGTCATATGCGGATGCCGATTGATGCTTGGTTGCGTCTTGGTGATCACCCACCGATGTTTGATTGTGGATGTGGCAACAAAGGATGCTTAGATAATTACCTATCAGGGCGCGGATTCGAACAATTGTATGGCCACTTTTATCAGCCTCTATCAGCGATTGAGATTATCGAAAACTACCGAGCGGGTGAATCCGATGCAGTGGCATTTGTAGCGTGCTTTTTTGATGTGTTGGCAATGTCTTTAGGCGGTATTTTAACTGCGTTCGATCCTGACATGGTTGTGCTTGGCGGCGGCTTATCTAATTTTGATGAGCTTTATGACGCCATTTCCGAGCGCTTACCTCAGCATTTACTGTCAGCGGCAAATGCGCCTGATATAGTCAAAGCACAGCATGGCGATGCGGGTGGAGTGCGTGGCGCGGCATTCTTGCATCTGACTTAATGGCTCAATGAAACTAACCTAATGCCTCAATGAAACCCTGCTAAGAAAAAGCCGACATCTTGATTGTCGGCTTTTTGACTCTTAGCCTTCGCGCGTCGCTACTTGTTCGACTTTTGACAGTGATTAATTGCGTCGTCTAATAGCTCGAGTGCCGTTTTATCGGTGGGTGGTAGGTCTGCATTTGATTGCGCGATAGGTGTGGTTCGCTCACCCCAGCGAATCAGTCCTGCGCCCCAGGTAAGCCCAGCGCCAAATGCCGCGGTGAGCAATTGACTGTGCGGCTTGACGACGCCTTGTTCTACCGCTTCGCACAAGGCGATAGGAATTGTTGCGGCAGACGTATTACCGTAATGCTGGATATTGATAAATGCTTTATCCAGTTCAATACCGGCATGCTCACACAAGGTTTCAATAATCCGTTTATTCGCCTGATGAGGAACAACAAGATCGATGTCGTCGGCGTTAAGTTGATTGCGGGCAAGCACTTGATTTGCCGCAGAGCCCATACCTTTCACCGCGCGTTTAAAAATATCGCGACCGATAAAGTCAAACGAAAAATGCCCATTGTCGGGATCAAAACGATCCATAGCGGTGCCAAATGCCGGGATGGCTAATACGTCTCTTCCTGCTGAATCACATCCGAGTTGCGCATCCAACAAGCCTACTTCTTGATCGCTTTTGCTCACCACGACTGCCCCCGCTCCGTCACCGAATAACACGGCGGTATCGCGTTTGCTCCAATCCAAGTACCAAGTAAGGTGTTCTGCACCAATAATCAGTGCGTGCTGGTAATGGCCAGCTTGCAACATTTTGGTAGCCGTTTCTAATCCATAAAGGAATCCAGTACAGGCGGCATTCATATCGAAAGCGGCTGCATGTAGGGCGCCAATATTTCCTTGAACCTTTGAAGCGATGTTAGGAATTAAGGTATCTGGCGAGCATGTCGCGACAATCAATAAGTCTAACTGGCTCGCGTCGATACCTGCAGCCGCCAGGGCTCGATGGGCAGCAACGGTTGCTAAGTCCGAGGTTTCTACATGACTCACTCGACGCGCCTCAATGCCAGTGCGCGAGCGGATCCATTCATCATTGGTTTCTAAGATGGTGCTGAGGTCATCATTACTCAACACAGCAGGCGGGAGACATTTACCCCAGCCAGTAATTTCTGCAAATGCCATAGTCGTTTACGGGTTATTAAGCGTTGCGCTAGTGTAAACCTGAAACTCAATTGAAACAATTTTGATAGACGAGAAGACGCGAAAAACACTACCTGGCGCAAATGCCAGGTAGTGAGCGAGATTACCAGAATAAACGGGTAAAAATGGCAAGAACCACAATACAAACAAGGTTTAAGTACATGCCAACCCGCATCATATCACGTTGTTCAATATGCCCAGATCCAAACACAATGGCGTTAGGAGGGGTGGCAACGGGAAGCATAAAGGCACAGGATGCTGCAATGGCAATTAACGCCGATAGTGCCACGGGGGACACGCCTAAGGCTTCAGCAATGGTCGCGAAGACGGGAACTAACAGTGCGGCGCTGGCGGTGTTACTGGCAAACTCTGTGAGGAATATAACAAACGCGACGACACCAAGCATGGTAAAGAACAACCCGGAGCCGGTCAGCGCGCTACTGAGGTGATTCGCCAAGAATACACTGGTGCCTGTTTCTTTGAGTACGTTGCTTAAGCAAATACCGCCACCGAACAATAATAGAACGCCCCAATCTGCGGTTTTTTCCACTTCCTTCCACTTTACCACTCGGGCAGCACCCAGTAATACGATCGCAGACAGCGCGACGATCGAGTCAAATTTACTGAGACCACCGAGCATAGCATTTAAGGGTTTACTGAAGATCCACGCCGACACCGTAAGCGCAAAGATAGCAATGGTGATTAAACGTGGCGTGGTCCACTCAAAGCCGCGTTTGTCGGCATCAAAGCTGTAGTTAAGATTCGGTTTGGTTAAAAAATACAACACAACAACAGCCACTGGCAGTAGGATAAGCGTGACAGGCAGTCCGAGCTTCATCCAGTCTGCGAAACTGAGGCCTGCTTCTGCAGCGGCGATGGCATTTGGTGGGCTACCGACAATGGTCGCGATGCCACCGATACTGGCACAGTAAGCAATCCCCAACAGAACGAAAACATAGGTGCCATGATCTTTTTGATTATTCACCTTATGTAAGATACCGAGTACCAAAGGAAGCATCATTGCTGTCGTGGCTGTATTACTGATCCACATCGATAGACCGGCGGTAACACCAAAGAGCATCATGACTGCCACTGACATTTTTCCTTGGGCGATGGTTAATACTTTATTGGCAATCGCTTGATCGAGCCCTTGAGCTTGCAATGCCGCCGCTAATGCAAACCCACCTAGAAACAGAAAGATAATAGGATTAGCAAAGTTTGACAACGCCGCCGGTGTTTCAAACACACCGAGACCCACTGCCATGATCGGCACCAATATCGCTGTCATGCTGACATGGATGGCTTCGGTGAGCCAAAGCACGGCGATAAAGACCAGTAAGCTGAGGCCAGTTGTTACGTCGGCGGCAAAAGGTAAGCTGTGATATAAAACGAAAAACAACGCAATATCAGCCAATAAAATCCAGGCTTTTCGATCGAGCTTCCAGGAGTGTAAATAAAGGGATTGCAGGTTCATAGGGCGTCCTTTTACAAACGTTATCAGGTATTGTACTCATTTATAATATTTGTGTGATTCGCTTGATAACGGGGATTTATAAGCAAAAACAAGCCATAACAGATTACCAAGCGATGGCTAATATACGCTTTATTGGTCAGGGTGTTAATCGATTGCAGGCAGGTTTTTAAACAAATGATTAAAACAATGTAAAAATTGTGATTCGGGCAGCATCGATGGCAGAACGCTTGGTCATAACGTCAGAAGGGAGTTATCGGTTTGAGAGGCCATCTATCGGTGCTTTAGGTCCGGTAAATTTTGGTTTCACATTGAGAATAAAACTGTCTAGTACCGCTTTAGTGCGTGCCAGTATTTCTCTGGCGCGGATCTTGGTACCGGCCCAGCCTCTGGGGCTTGGTACCGCGTAACAGATGGCATCAATATCGTTTACATCCGCAAGAAACAGCGCACGTTCACAATGAAATTGCTGCGTGATGACGGTAAAACGAGCAAGACTAAAAACCGTCTTGGCGCGAACAACGGAATCGAGTGTCCGAAAGCCGGCATAGTCAAGATGGATCGCCTCTTCCGCGATGCCCCTCTCGCGTAAATCTCGTTTCATCGTCCAGGGTTCGTTATACGACCGATGAGCGTTGTCGCCGCTAAGAAGCAGGTGGTCAATCTTTCCTGCATGATAAAGCGCCTCAGCCGCTTCAATGCGATAGGTGTAATAAGGATTTGAGGTTTTGCCGATATATTTACTGGTGCCGAGTACGAGCCCCACTTGTCTTTTGGGCAAGACATCGACATCTTTATAGACACGCCCTTTGGCGTTAAGCGTGATTGCGATATCGCTAGCCGCCATGAGAATAACAGTAAGGGCTGTGAGTATAGCCGATGTGATTATCGCCTGACGAACGAGGCGCCGGAGAGCCATGGTGCGTTGTATCCCTTTTTTGACGGACAGCACTCGATAATAGCGGGTGCGGCAAGTAGATGGAATGGTAGCAAAAAAAGCGCCTGAGTAGGCGCTTTTTCTGTCAGTCTTTGGTTAAAATGAGGTGCGTTTGTAAGCGCGGTATTCAGGTGACCAAAAACTCTCCTCGATGCGCTTTTTCAGTGCCTCATCAGAGAGCTCGGCGGCGACGCCTTCAATAATCGCTTCTTTAGCCACCTCAAACGCAATGCGTTTTGATACTTGGGTAATATCCTCCAACGGTGGGAGCAGGGCGCCGATCCCTCGCTTCGCCAGAGGAGAGCATTCGGATAGTGCTCGCGATGAGGCCATTAGCATGCCATCGGTAACACGAGAAGCCCCGACGGCTAATACGCCAAGCCCGATGCCTGGAAAAATATAGCTGTTGTTACACTGTGCGATGGGGAAGGTTTTGCCATTATCTAAACGGACGGGCTCAAATGGACTTCCTGTGGCAACTAACGCTTGACCATCGGTCCAACGCAAAATATCAAATGGCGTCGCCTCGACCCGGCTCGTGGGGTTAGATAAAGGAAAAATAATCGGGCGTGGACAGGTGGCATGCATTTGTTTAATGACATCTTCAGTGAATAACCCTGGTGCCCCCGATACGCCGACGAGCACGGTGGGTTTCGCGTTTCGAACCACGTCTAATAGTGAGATGTTGCTATCTTCTAGCTGCCACTCCGATAGAGCCTCGCTTTTTTGTACCAGCTTTTGCTGGAAGTCGAGCAAGTTTGGCATTGCATCGACTAATAGACCCCAGCGATCGACCATATACACGCGTGAGCGAGCTTGTGCATCTGAAATGCCCTCCGCGACCATTTGTGCAATGATAGCTTCTGCAATACCACAACCGGCAGAGCCCGCGCCTAAAAAGGTGATCCGCTGTTCAGACAACTTGGTGCCAGCCGCTTTACACGCGGAAATTAATGAGCCCACGGTGACTGCTGCCGTCCCTTGGATATCATCATTAAAGCAGCACACCTTGTCTTTATAGCGTTCTAGGATTGGCATGGCATTTTTTTGCGCGAAATCTTCAAATTGGATCAATGCTTCAGGCCAGCGGCGCTGTACTGCTTGGATGAACTCTTCAATAAATGCATCGTACTCTTGGCCGCTAATCCGAGTGTGGCGCCATCCCATATACATGGGATCGGAGAGCCGTTGTGGGTTATTAGTTCCTACATCCAGAACAATGGGAAGCGTATAAGCCGGACTGATCCCACCGCACGCGGTATAGAGCGATAGCTTTCCGATAGGGATGCCCATGCCACCGATCCCTTGGTCGCCTAATCCCAGAATCCGTTCTCCATCGGTGACCACTATCACTTTGACATTGTGACGAGACGCATTGTTTAAAACATCATCAATACGATCGCGGTTTGGATAAGAAATAAATAACCCGCGTCCGCGGCGATAAATATTGGAAAAGTTCTCACACGCCGCCCCAACCGTGGGGGTATAGATGATAGGCATCATTTCGGTGATGTGGTTCGATACCAGTCGGTAAAACAGCGTTTCGTTGGTATCTTGAATATTTCTAAGATAGATATGCTTATCGATATCGTTTTCGAAGCGTTGGTATTGCTGATAGGCGCGCTCGGTTTGTTCTTCAATGCTTTCTATCGCGTCTGGCAATAATCCTTCAAGGTTAAAGAACTTACGCTCTTCAACACTGAATGCGCTGCCTTTGTTTAATAGTGGCGTTTCTAGCAGAGCTGGCCCCGCGTAGGGGATATAAAGAGGACGTTTTTGATTATTCATGAATGATCAGACTCGATGGTTCTTTTCGTTGGGTCGATGACGAATATTGGGCGTTATCAGTGCCTTCGTGGCGTTTTTATGTCCTTTGCCGAACGCTTTTTGTGCGTTAGGTAGCGATAGCCCCAGGCGATTTGCAATAAAGGGTAAAGTTTAGGCATGAATGGTGACCTAATTCAACTTTTTTACCTCAATGTGCGGTGTGGGTATTAGCAAAGTTGCGCAAGAGAAGAGCGAGGGGTCTACACTTTGCCTGTAGGCCACAACGCAGTGCGGTTTAAACTTGCTACTCGGTGACCGACAGCAATTGATTGAAAGCTAATAATAAAGATGTTGGCTGTACACATTTAATGGAAGGTAAAAAGAGGTAGTCCAATGAAGTCACTTATTGCCGCCAGCTTGCTGGTTTTTTCGACCACGACTCTCGCTGCTAATTTAAGCGATTTAGATTATATTACAGAGGTGTATCCCCCGTTCAATTATGAAGAGCGTGGTGAGTTAAAAGGGATTGCCGTTGATTTTCTAGAGGCTGCGACTAAGGCGGCGGGTGAGCCAATTAGCCGTGATCAAGTGAAATTGCAACCGTGGGCGCGTGGTTATGCGACCGCGTTGTCTGAACCCAATACGGTCCTTTTTTCAACCACACGCACCGCAGAGCGTGAAGATAAGTTTAAATGGGTTGGGCCCATTACCGATACCAAAGTGGTGGTTTGGGCGCCAAAAAGCAAAGAGATAACAATCAATAACGCGAGTGACTTTGCTGACTACAAAGTTGGCGTGGTACGAGATGATGTGGGTCAACACCTATTAGAAACGATGGGCGTTGGCAAGAAATCAATTCGTTTATCCCCGAAACCGGACTTGTTGGCAAAACAATTAGCCGCTGGGCGGATAGATATGTGGGCTTATGAAGAAAATGTGAGTGCGTATATCATGAGCCAGAGTAATATCGATACCAGCCAGTTTGAGGTGGTGCATGTGTTAAATGAATCACAGCTTTATTACAGTCTAAGTAACAATACACCAGACAGCTATGTTGAAAAACTGCAAGCAGGCGTTGACCAGGCGATCATGGATGGCACGCTCGATGAGATAAAAAATAACTACAAGTAGCGCGGGGCATCACAAAGAATAAAAACGGGCGCTTCAGGCGCCCGCTTTTAGATAGTTCGAGGCTTAAACCGTTAGTCGCGGAAGTTCTCAAACTGAAAAGGTTGCTCAAAATCACTGTCTTTGATCAATTGAATTACAGCCTGTAAATCGTCGCGTTTCTTACCGGTAACACGGACTTGCTCACCTTGAATTTGCGTCTGGACCTTCATCTTGGCATCTTTGATCGCTTTGGTGATCTTTTTCGCCACTGGCGTCTCAATGCCATTTTTGAACTTCACCTGCTGTGAAAAGCTCTTACCGGAATGGACCATTTCCTGAATATCCATCGCGCGGGCATCAACACCACGCTTGGCCAAATTGCTGCGAAGCATATCCATCATTTGATTCACTTGAAAGTCAGCCTCAGCAATCACTTTTACCGCTTCTTTATCCAAGTCAAAATTGGCTTCCACACCACGAAAATCAAACCGTGTTGCCAGTTCACGATTGGCATTATCAACGGCATTTTTGAGTTCCACTTTGTCAATTTCAGACACAATATCAAATGAAGGCATAGTCTCATCCTAGTTAGGGGCATGCTCTGGACATGCCCATGTTCAATCAATGGTTATGTATTTTTTCGCGCCATGACAGCGTTGGCAAGTTGAGCCAAAACCTTTTCGGTATCTTCCCAGCCGAGACAAGGATCGGTAATCGACTGACCATAGGTGCGTGAATCGGCACTCCCCATTGCTTGATTACCTTCTTGTAAAAAACTCTCAGCCATAATGCCAGCGATCGCTTGCTCGCCACCATGGATTTGCGCGGCAATGTCTGCACACACCTCTAATTGACGACGGTGCTGCTTTTGGCAATTACCATGGCTAAAATCAACCACAAGCTTGGTAGGTAAGCCAAAACCTGCCAGCGTGTTCGCGGCTGCCTGTACATCATGCGCGTGATAATTCGGCTGGTGTCCGCCGCGCAAAATAACATGGCCGTCAGGGTTGCCGGCAGTGCGATAGATTGTCATGGCGCCATGTTTGTCCGGCGAGCAGAACAAATGCGATTCACGGCTCGCACGAATCGCGTCGACGGCAATAGTAATATTACCGTCGGTGCCATTTTTAAACCCAACAGGGCTTGAGAGCGCTGACGCCATCTCGCGATGAATTTGGGATTCGGTCGTTCGAGCGCCGATCGCGCCCCAGCTAATTAGGTCAGCAATATACTGACCGGTAATCATATCGAGAAACTCGGTCGCCGTCGGTAAACCCATTTTATTGATATCGAGCAGTAACTCACGCGCGGTGAATAGCCCCGCACGAATGTCGCCGCTACCGTCGAGGTGGGGATCGTTGATCAAGCCTTTCCAACCGACAACGGTGCGCGGCTTTTCAAAATAGGTGCGCATCACCACCAATAATTGATCTGTGTATTGATCGGCTAGGGTTTTGAGCTTTGCTGCGTAATCACGGGCCGCGGCTGGATCGTGAATCGAGCAAGGGCCGACGATCACGAGTAGTCTAGGGTCTCGGCCATTGAGAATATCGCTAATCGCACGTCGTGCGGTGGTTATGTGGTGAGCAACACTGTCAGTAACGGGGTGGGCAGCTTCCACCTCTGCAGGCGTAGGCATGGTATCGACCACACGGGTTCGAAGCTCGTCGGTTTTCAGTGGCATAGAGGACAGCCTTCCTCACATTTTTATCTGTTGCGAAGCCAGTAAGATAGCAAAAAAAGCGGCCTGTGAAAGCATCAATGTGATATCTGTTGGATTTTTTCTTCCAGAGCGGCAAGGTGTCACGCCTACCAACAGGTTACGCGTGACGATGATTGACGGATTGAATGAAGGTTATTATGTTACCCTGTCACTCAATCCCTTGATCAATCTGTGTGTTTAATACTCAGCACTAGGATGAACAACTCAAGGTGAGATCTTTGTCTTCTTCCGCGGGCCGTTGTGCGAGATGGGCCAATGCCGGATGTGCATCAAAGGGAGCGGCTAATACAGTGATAAGATCGTGCGTAGGTTGCATGTTACCTTGTTCTGCGGCATCAATGGCTTGCTGAGCCAGAGAGTTACGCAAAATAAATCCAGGGTTTGTTGCTCGCATACGGTTTAGTCGTTCAAGCGAATCAAGATGATGGATACGTTGATGGTAATCGCTTAGCCATTCACTCAAGCTGTCGGTATCGGCAATCATGTCTGAAAACTGACTGAGGCTTGGTGCGGTGAGTAGGGCGTCGTTTTCAATCTCGCTGAGCCGGCGAAAGAAAAGGGTATAATCGACCCCTTCGCTCTCAAGCAATGAAAAGAGCGCATTAAATAAATGGCTATCACCCTGCTGTGCGTCCGATAAGCCCAATTTATCACGCATTGCTTTGCTGTATGCCACTTGCAAATGATGTTCATAGCCGCCAAGAATGTCGTTGATCACCGCGCTGTCGAGAAGTGGCGTGAATGCGTAACCCAATGCGGAGAGGTTCCAAAGTCCAATGGCGGGTTGTTGGTTGAAGGCGTAGCGTCCGGTGTGATCCGTATGATTGCAAATATTGCTGGGATTGAAATCATCTAAAAATGCGTAGGGGCCATAGTCAAAGGTTTGGCCCAGGATCGACATATTGTCGGTATTCATCACGCCATGGTTAAAACCAACGGCTTGCCATTGAGCGATCATTCCAGCGGTGCGCTCGACAATTTCTTGCAGCAATGCCGCATACGGTTGCTCGGCTTTGGCAAGTTCAGGGAAATGACGCGCAATTACATAGTCGGCCAGTGTACGCAGCGCGTCATGTTGTTGGCTAAAAAATAAATACTCAAAATGACCAAAACGGACATGGCTTTCTGTCACCCGCAATAACGTTGCTGCGGTTTCCATTCGCTCACGCATGACGGGCGTGTCGCTCGTGGCCATGGCGAGGGCGTGCGTGGTTGGGATGCCAAGTCCGCGCATTGCTGCACTGGCTAAGTATTCACGGAGCGTTGATCGTAACACGGCCCGACCATCACCATGGCGACTATAAGGTGTTTTACCGGCCCCTTTTAGATGCCAATCCCACAGTGTGCCGCTGTTATCACGCCACTCGCCCAGTAATACGCCACGCCCATCACCGAGCGCTGGATTGTATTGACCAAACTGGTGCCCCGTGTATTTCATGGCAAAAGGCGTGCGGCCGGCCAAGGGTTGCTCTGCCGATAATAACGCGCGAAAGGTATCGCTTTTGATGTCTGCATCGGTTAAGCCGAGTTTTTCCGCCAAGGTGGCGTCATAGGTTAAAATTCGCCCGTTATCTAGCGGCGTTGGTGTAACGGACTTACCGAATGCGCTGCCCAACTGGCTAAAACTAAACCGAATGTGTTCGCCATTAAATACTGCCATGTTTCCCCCTTATTTGCTTTAGCCAGCCTAACAGGGTTACGACGACTAACAAGAGACAGAAAGTAAGGGTATTTTTTCTGCGACGCGTCGGATCAACAACGCATCTTACGTGCAAATTGCGTATACTTGGGGGCATTATTTTTTATCGTGTTGAGACAATGATTAAACTAGGCCAATTTAATACGCTTACTGTGGTCAAACAGGTAGACTTTGGGGTGTTTCTGGATGGAGATGACTACGGCAATATTCTCCTCCCCAAGCGTTATGTACCGCAGAATACTCAGCTTGGCGACGACCTTGATGTGTTTATTTATTTCGATTCTGAAGATGACATCATAGCGACCACCGAAACGCCTTATGTGCAAGTGGGTGAGTTTGCATCCTTGCGTTGTGTTGGGGTGAACTCAGTGGGCGCGTTTGTTGACTGGGGGTTGAGTAAAGACTTGCTGGTGCCATTTAGTGAGCAACGCACGCGTATGGAAGAGGGCAAACCGTATGTTGTGCGCGTTTATACCGACAATGCATCAGGGCGCATTGTGGCGAGTCGTAAATTTAATAAGTTTATTAGCGACGCACAGCCCAAAATGCAACAGGGAGATAAAGTCACGGTACTGATCACGGATAACACCGATCTGGGCTATAAGTGTGTGGTCGACAATCAACACTGGGGACTGATTTATCGCGCTGAAGCGTTTGGTAAGTTGTTTATTGGCAAAAAACTCAGCGCCTACGTCAAACATGTACGCGACGATGGCAAAATGGATTTATCGCTACAAAAACCAGGTAAAGCCCGGGTCGATGAGTTAGGCGATAAAATCTTACGTACGCTGGAAAACAAAGACGGCTTCTTACCGCTGAATGATAAAAGTTCGCCTGATGCTATTTTTGCTTTGTTTCGTACGAGCAAGGCAACCTTTAAAAAGACACTGGGTGGCTTGTATAAGCAGCGACAAATCCGGATCGAACACGATGGCATTTACTTAACTAAGTTCGATTAACATGACAAAAAAATGCCCGGTACGTCCTGTTCCGGGCTTAGGGAAAAGGCTCATTGGAGCCCGATGCCAATTTAACTTTGTTTCTTATAGTGTAGTTTGTCATTAGTGATTTTCCAGCGCATGAAGAAAATAATGCGGGCGTGGAAATGAAGATAAAAGGGTATCGCGACAGACGCGCGATACCCTGGGGATCATGGCTTGGGAATCGTTGTCCGCCACGCTTTCCATGCGGTTTTTCCTTCATCATGGAGTAAAAAATGCTGTTGATCCTGAGCGATAGGCTGAAGCGGCTTTTCCTCAGGGGTTGAGAAAGCAATCCCGCCTTTTAGCAAACTATCAATGGTTCCGCTTTTTAAATCGGCACCGGTTAATCCTATCGAGACATCCACGCCTGATTGATTCCAAAATACAGAGTTCTCGCGTACTAAATAGGCATAGTCGGGAGCAATGTGTAACTCGAATAAAACGCGATCAGCGAGTTCACCCAGTGTTATTTTAGCGACAGTGCCTACTTCTATTTCTCGATACAACACAGGCGTACCTCGGGTCACTGAATGGCGCGCATCGCTTTCTAATATCAAAGTGAGTCCTTGCGGATACTTTGGCGTCTCATGCAGGACAAACTGCTGGGAAAACTCACCTTGGCCGGGCTCGACGGAGATATAAGTTCCAAATAAAGAGTCTAAGTTTTCGGTCTTGGTCAGACTTAGTACAGGTTGCGTCAACCAAAAGTAACTCCCTTGACGCGCCAATGCGCGTTTATATTTCGGGTAGACCCTTGCCTGTATACGCACCTTCTCCTGGCTGAAATCTGGCGACATGTCGATCACTTCACCCACATCGACGCCTTGATAGCGAATCGCACTGCCTACTTTTACCCCATTGGCTTGGTCGACTGTCAGCATAATATCAACACCATATTGGGCTGCGTCTTGTTTGGAAGGGTAGAGCTTCCACTCTCCGTTGCGTTGATTACTGATCCCCGGCATGTCGCCAAACGCGATGCCACCATTGAGTAGCGAACGGACCGAGCCTGTATTAATTTCAACGCCACGTAAATTGGCTTTGATATCCAGTCCGGATTGGTTCCAAAACACTGTATTGCGATGAATTAAGTGCTTGTAGCGGTTATTGACAGCGATGGCGATGGTGACGCTCTGACCGTTTAATTGGTAACCCTCCACTTGACCGACAATAAAGTTACGATACATCACGGGGCTACCTTCACTGATACTGGGTAAGCGGTCAGCGACAAGCGTAAAGCGCGTTTGGCCTTGTGCGCTTTGGTTGGCATGTTTTGCTTGAATGGATGACGTGTAAAGCGGATAGGTATCGTTGGCGCCTTTCGCCCCCTCGCTGGTGAAGCTAAGCGCCGGATCGGCAATTTGTTCCATTGCAGGCACAACCACGTCGAGCCCTTTACCCGTTAGCTCACCAGTAATGCCGCCAAGGATGAAAAATTGCGATGCTTGTTTGACGAGGTGACGATATTGCGGGTCGATCACCACATCTATCGTGACATTGTCACTTGCATTGAAGCCGATATGGTCAATAAAGCCGACCTCTATGCCGCGGTGTAACACTTTTGTATGTTGAGAGAGACCATAGGCATCGTCTGCGGTCAGGGTGACGGTTAAGGCATTGTCTTGTTGTTTACGTTGTTGATGGCGGTTGGCAGCGGTGAATAGATGGTCCGATGTAACGGAATCTGCGTCCGCAGAACCTGGCTCAATCGATAAATAATTGCCAAGTACGAGGTTACCGATGTTTTTCAAGCCATCAAAGCCAATTTGTGGTTGCTCGATTTTTATACGCGTGTCTTTGTTCAGTAGCCAGGTCATACTGGGATCGAGTTTGGCGGTGGCGATAGGACCAGGATAATTGTCTGTGATCTCAATACGCGTAATTTCACCCACTTCTAATCCTTGGTAGGTGATCCGTGTGCCTCGGCCCGGCAGACCGTGATCAGCGGGTAAAGAGATGTTTAATGTTTGCCCCCGCGCGGCATGCGCGAGACTCGAATACAATTGAAATGGCTGATTCGCATCCGAACGAGGGCTGTTATCGGGAGAGTCGAACGCAATGCCTCCCGCAATTAAACTTGCCACGCTATCTAATTCGAGTTCAACGCCAGAAGCATCGATTCGTGTTTTAAGCCCACTGACCGACCAGAAACGTGTCTGCTCTTTTAGTAAGTGTGCGAATTGGGGTTCAATCAACGCCGAGAGCGTCACGCCTTGCGCGTCACTGTCGAGCCGATAGCTATAAACCTCGCCGACTTGAATTTTACGGTAATAAAGGGGAGAGCCGACATTAAGAGAACCCAGGGTCGGTGCTCGCAGTTTCACCGTCGTCCCCGCCTTTTCGGCCATATCTGTCGGTGGCTCGTCGCGTGCGGTAAATGTCAGGCGAGGCTCACCTTTTCCTGGCTGCAAAGCAATGTAGTTACCGGATACTAAGGTTTCTAAGCCACTGATCCCAGTGATGGAGGCGCGAGGCTTGACCAGCCAAAATTCGGTCCCGGAAGTTAAAAGCTGTGTGGCTTCTGGATAGATATTGGCATCGACATAAATACCATCAAGATCGTCAGCCAAGGTAATATTGCGCACCTTGCCGACCTCCAGCCCTTGATAGCGTATAATGGTCCGCCCAGCTTCTAATCCTTGTGCATCACTAAAAAGGATCTGGATCCGTTGCCCGGCTTCATTGATTGACTGAAACACCAACCATGCGGCTAAACCTAGCGCCAGTATAGGGAGTATCCATAGTGGAGACAGGCCATAGGTGGTTTTAATTATCGGTGAGGGTAGGTCTTGTTTGTCGCTCATGATGATCCCATATCAAACGCGTATCAAGAAATTCGGTGGCGAGCATGGTTAATACCACGACAATGCCAAACGCGATGGCGCCCGGCCCGGGGGTAAAGTCCATAATGCGACCACGATCAATTAATGCCACCATAAATGCAATGACGAATAAGTCCATCATTGACCATTTTCCGATCCACTTAACCCCACGATATAGCCACATATGCTGACGAGGTGTAATGGCAGTGCGGCGCCGAAAACTGATTAGTATTAATCCTAGCCCCAAGATCTTGGCCACTGGAACGATGATGCTGGCGGTGAAAATGATCACGGCAATACCAGGCATGCCATTATTGATTAAGCTCGCCACCCCAGAGAAGATGGTGTCTTCAAGCCGAATACCGTTAGAAAATAAAATTGAGATCGGATACACGTTGGCTGGAAACAAAAAAATACTGGCTGTGATCAAACATGCCCATGTCTTTTGCTCACTGCGAATGACACGCCGATAAAGAGGCTGGTGGCAGCGCTGGCACGCGCCTTGGTCTGCGGTCTGTGTTAAGCCACAGTGACCACAACGAATGAGTGTGGACGTGTTATCCGATGGTGTCGCAGCTAAAGAAAATGTATCCCAGTATCTTTGTGTATTCACTCTGACCAGCAGCACAGAGAGCAAGATCTGGATAACCGCGTAACAGGCGAGGCCGATGGAGAAATGCAGGGAGGCATAGTCTTGAATTTTAAAACAAGCGATGGCCAAACTGACCATCAAAACATCCGCCATGACCCAATGACGACTATGGTCAACTACCTTGACCGCAAGACGAAAGCACCGAATCGCTTGACGTCGTCGTGCAAGGTGTAAAGTGAGTAAAGCGCTGGTAAAGATAAGTGGCCCTAGAGAGGCACAAATCACCACGAGCGCAGCCACAAAAGGAAAGTCGGACCAAAGGCGCGCAGCACCAGTCAATACGGAGGCGTTGATCGTTGAGCCTAATAAATCTATCGATAGCAAAGGTTGGAGATGGGCTGGCAAGAAAAGGATAAGTATCGTCAAGGTTAACGCGATTTCACTATTAAATGATAAGCGTCGACCCTGTGCGAGTTTGGTCGCGCAGCGTGGGCAAATGGCAAGATGGTCATAACCCGTTTGACAGCCTTGTAGCACCCGGTCACAACCCGGGCACCTTATCTGACTTGGATAAGATACCGATAGGGTGTTGTCTGGTGGTTGCCTTCTCACGATTATTTCCCTGCTACCTGTTGGAGTTGTCCATATAAGGTTTGATAAACACCGGGTGCATTCACCAGTTCGGTGTGTGTCCCTTGTTGACTGACCTGACCTTCATCGAGCACATAAATCAGATCGGCTTCTTTAACCGCTGACAGCCGATGCGCAACAATCAGTGTCGTACGACCGGCTAAAAAGGTTTGCATTGCTTGATGCAGTGCGCGTTCAGTGGCGGTATCGAGTGCCGACGTGGCTTCATCTAAAATCACCAGTTTAGGGTCGCCGAGCAGCATACGCGCAATTGCAACACGCTGGCGCTGACCGCCTGATAAGCGCACCCCTTGGCGTCCCAGTGGGGTCTCTAAGCCTTGAGTCAGCTGATTCACGACGTCGCCCAGCTGTGCGCGCTCCAACGCTTGCCAGAGCGTCGCATCATCAAACTCACGCCCCAGACTTAAATTATTTCTTAAGGTATCATTAAACAGTATGGGCTGTTGCAATACCACGGCAATTTGATGACGAAGCGCATCCATATTGATGGCATGAATGGAATGGCCATTAAAGCGAATATCACCCTGTTCTACAGGGTAGAGCCCTAACAACAGCTGAATGAGGGTTGATTTGCCGCCCCCACTTGCGCCGACGAGGGCCACGCGTTGTCCGGCCGGGATTTGCATGGTGAGACCATCGAGAATCGCTTTGTCATCATACGCAAAGTGAAGATTATCTATCTCAACATCGATTGCTTGCGGGTTACCCCTCCCTGACATGAGCTCGCCTGGATCGATCCCTTCTGGACGCCGAGTTTCTTCGGGTAATTGCAAGACCTCGTTAATCCGAGTTATCGCTGCTTTGGCGCTATACCACGCAAACTGTATCCCGAGTAGCTCTTGAACTGGCCCGAGCATAAACCATAGATAGCCAAACACGGCAAACATCAAGCCGATAGAAAGATCACTAAAAAAGACCATGCCCATCGCGACTGCGCGAAAGAGTTCAAAGCCGACTAAAAACATTAAGAACGAAAGACGACCCGCCGCCTCAGATTGCCACGCGTATTTATCGGCGCTCACTTTAATATCATTGGCACTGTCATCAAGTTGCTTTAAATAGGTCCTCTCTCGGTTAGCGGCGCGAAGTTGATATAATCCGTCTAGAGTATCGACCAGTCGCTGTTGGAACTGTTCAAAGGCTCGGTTTTCGCGCGTTTTAAGGTGTTTTACGCGTTGGCCGAGGGCACGACTCAGCGCCACCACAATGGGATTAATCAATAAGATAAACAAGCCTAATCGCCAGTCAATCCAAAGCAAAACCACCGCTGTCCCGGTGACAGTGAGGATCCCGATAATAAATTTACTCAGCGTGGTCCCGATAAACTTATCGATGGTTTCCACATCGGTGACAAGGTGAGAAGTCAGCCCGCCACTGCCACGAAGTTCGTACTCTCGCATGCTGATACGGCCGAGTTTTGCAATCAGGTGCTGACGGATTTTATAGGTGATGGCTTTACCCACCAGCGTAAATTGGCGACCTTGTAAGATGTTCAACCCTTGGCTGATAGTGCGCATCAATACCACGATCACTAAGACGGCAGCGATATAGTACGCAGCCTGTTGCCAGCTTTGTGGCAGTATTGTGTTAAGTACCGACAGCCCCCAATCGGGTTTGTCGAGTAGCACCTCGTCGACCAATAATGGCATCAATAGCGGAATCGGCACACTGATGAGCGTGGCAGCAATGGCGACCACGTTTGCCCAGATTAGCCGCGTTCGATGAGGTCGTGCTTGGTCAAGAAGCCAGCGCCAAGTGATCATAAATCAAGATACTCAATTGAAATGTCTTTAGATTCTTTCTATTGTAATGGTCTTGTTGATTGAGATGCAGTGATTTATGGAAAACAAAGCGGATTTTTATCGTTTGTTAACGCAACAAGCGGTGGCTTTATGTGAAGGTGAGCCTAACCTTATCGCTAAGCTTGCTAATGTGAGCGCCTTGCTAAATAGCCAACTTGACGATATCAACTGGGTGGGATTTTATCTTGATGACGGTGACGAGTTAGTGCTTGGACCATTTCAAGGCCAACCCGCGTGTGTTCGTATTCCTTTTGATAAAGGTGTATGCGGTGCGGCTTATCGACAAGATATTGTCATGCGAGTTGAAGATGTCCATGCTTTTGAAGGACATATCGCCTGTGATGCCGCCAGTAACGCTGAAATTGTTCTGCCAGTGCACGTCAACGGACAACGGCATGCGGTACTCGATATTGATAGTCCAAGTATCGGTCGATTTGACCAAGAAGATGAGCATGGACTGGCTACCTTGGTCAAAGAAATGCAAAAACACTTATGATTTCGCCAATCTTGGTAGTTTTTTAATATCAGGTATCTATAATACGCACCACTTTCATACTTAAATACACGTAGATACGCTGCTGCAGTTTGCTGCAGCAGGCCAGGAAAAAACATGGAAAATACTGAAAAGCTCGCGAACAGCAAAGAAGTCATTGCCTATATTGCTGAACGTTTCCCTAAATGTTTTACTGTTGAAGGCGAAGCCAAGCCATTAAAAATTGGTATTTTTCAAGATCTTGCGACTCGTCTAGACGGCGACCCCAAGGTAAGCAAAACCCAATTGCGCGCCGCGCTTCGTCAGTACACGTCTTCCTGGCGTTATCTGCACAGCGTGAAACCCGGTGCGTCACGCGTCGATTTAGATGGCAATGCGTGCGGCGAGTTAGAGCAAGAGCATATTGATCATGCGGCTCAGGCTCTAGCAGAAAGCAAAGCACGGGCCGCTGAGCGTCGTAAGCAACAACAGGCGAAAAAAGCGGAGTCTCAGGCGAAAAACGGTGAAAAAGCGCCAGCCAAAGGCAAAAAAGCGGCAGCGCAATCGGCAAAAGGCCGTACAAGTAAACCAAAGCCCGCTAAAATGACTAAGAAAGAGAGTGAGCCACGTCGCGAACTCAGCGCCAACGACGTTGTCGTAGGCAAAGACGTAAATGTGAACATGGGCAATGGTAATTTACCTGCGACCATTGTTGAAATTAATAAGGATGAGGTGCGGGTTCGCCTAACTAACGGATTAACCATGTTAGTAAAAGCGGAGCACCTCAGCGCCTAAAGGAGACTCCTCGACGCATGTTTTGTCGACGCCGCGTTTCGGCGATTGCTGCCAGCCTCATGCTGGCAGCATCTGCCCAGGCCGTAGAGGCCGATTTTCAACTCAGTGAGTTACCTTCACTCTCTGCAGAACCTCAACACGAAACCGCTTCTAAGCGGGTAACCTCTCGTTTTACCCGATCGCACTACAAGCAGTTTACGCTCGATGACGCGTTCTCAGCGGCTATTTTTAAACGCTACCTTGAAACGCTCGACTACAACCGTGTCTTTTTGACTCAGGATGATGTCGACACGCTATCGCGTTGGGAAGATCGTTTAGATGACCAATTAAAGGCGGGTGAAACAGAAGCCGCGTATGCGATTTATAACCGGGTTCTCAAAAAGCGCTTTGAACGCTATCAGTACGCTTTAAAAGTACTCGATAAACCGTTTGATTTTTCCGCAGATGAGAGCATGGTACTGGATCGTACTGAGCGACCATGGGCGGCAAATCAAGCGGAGCTTGATGCGATTTGGGACAAGCGAGTCAAAAATGACGCATTGAACTTACGCCTCACGGGGAAAGAGGATGATGCGATCCGCGACACCCTAGGGAAACGGTATAACAGTGCGTTAAAACGCCTCACACAAAGCCATAGTGAAGATGTGTTTCAAGTCTACATGAACGCCTTCGCCCGTGAGGTTGATCCGCATACGAGCTACTTATCTCCCCGTAATGCCGAACAATTTCAATCGGAAATGAACCTGTCTCTTGAAGGAATTGGTGCCGTTTTACAGGTCAAAAACGAATATACCGTCATTCGTTCTCTGGTTGCTGGTGGCCCTGCGTCCAAGTCAAAACAGTTGTCACCAGGTGACCGCATTATTGGTGTTGGCCAGGAAGACGAATCGGTTGTCGACGTTATTGGCTGGCGTCTGGATGACGTGGTGGAACTGATCAAAGGCCCGAAAGGGAGCGAGGTTCAACTCAAAATTCTTCCTGAAGGCGCTAATGCTAAAAGTTACAACGTTACGTTAACCCGCGATAAAATTCGTCTTGAAGATCGTGCGGTGAAGTCGGAAGTGATCGCGCGCGGCGAAGATAAAATTGGTGTACTCACGGTACCGGGGTTTTATGTCGGCTTAGCCGATGATACCAAAAAAGAATTGGCAAACTTACAAGAGAAAGATGTCAGTGGCATCGTTGTCGATTTACGTAATAACGGTGGCGGGGCGCTGAGTGAAGCAACGGCGCTCAGTGGTTTGTTCATCGACAAAGGCCCGATTGTGCAAGTAAGAGACAGCTACGGTCGAGTGAAAGTCAACGCCGACAGTGATGGCAAAAGCTATTACGATGGCCCAATGACCGTGCTGATAAATCGCTATAGTGCCTCTGCGTCGGAAATTTTTGCCGCTGCCATGCAGGATTATGATCGAGCGGTAGTGATTGGCGAACAATCGTTTGGTAAAGGAACAGTGCAACAGCATCGTTCGCTCAACCATATTTACGATTTGTTCGATAACCCACTGGGTTACGTGCAATATACAATCCAAAAGTTTTATCGCATCAGTGGCGGCAGTACCCAAAATAAAGGTGTCGTACCTGACATTGCGTTTCCATCGCCTGTATCGCCTGATGAAACCGGTGAAAGTATGGAAGACAATGCATTGCCTTGGGATCGTATTGAAAAAGCGGATTATCAGGCACAGTCTTTGCCTGAATCAGTGATTGATACCCTCGCGCAACGTCATCAAGCAAGGATTGCTGACGATCGAGAGTTCGGTTTTATTCGTCAAGATATCGCGCGCTATCAAAAAGAAAAGGACGACAATACCTTGTCTTTAAATGAGAAAGTACGACGTCAAGAGATGGATGACGAAGATGCAGACCGCTTAGCGCGTTTAAATGCACGTCAAGAAGCCATGGGTGAGCCTCGCTTCAAGTCACTCGATGATGTACCTAAAGAGTATGAAGAGCCCGATGCCTACCTAGACGAAGCCGCCAGTATTACGCGAGATCTGGTTAATCTCACGACATCGCTTAACAAGTCATCTCTTAACGAGTCATCTCTTAACGAGTAGTGAGCCCGAAAAAGACACGACTGTGATCACGATAAGCCTGGGTCATCCGACCTGGGCTTTTTTTCACTCAAAATGAGAACTAGGTCTAATCTTAGTAATAAGGCATCACCATCAGTAGGGGGAAGGTATGCGTTATTTCTACGGGATCACACTTGCCATGTTTATGGCATGGCCAGTGCATAGCGAGGATTTAGGGCGCTTTGACGTGCCTTTGCTGCTGGGGCAATGGTACTGGTTTAGTGAAGCAAGCGAAACATCAACCCTCCATCCTTATAAAGCAATTAATATCTCCTTTAACTCCCACTATGAATTTCGTATCGATATGTTACGTCGTAACGGAAAGCTGGAAACAGCGGCCGGCCAATATAGCGTTACTCAGCAAACACTGAGGCTTTATGATGAGAATGGCACGGATCAGGTACATGCTTATCAATTGAATCATCACCAGTTGCAATTACAGGGGGCTATCTTTACGAAGTTGCTTCCAGACAACCTGAGTGGTTTGTGGCGTTCAAACAGTATTGAAGGTGATGATGTTAGCGAAGACGTAGACGGTGTGTCGCTAAAGTTGCGCCCAGACTTTTTGTTTGCGATGCAAGTAAGAGGCGATAGTGGCCGTTCAGTGACCCATCGAGGCGTCTATTTGGTCGAGGGGGATCACTTAATGTTGATTTACAAAGAAGGGCGTCACTCGTCGCAATACCAACTGGCCGCTGATACTTTGCGATTAACCAATGATGTATTTGGTATGGAAGCGGTATTACAACGGCAACGCCAAGAATAGCAGCGCCAAGAATCGTTTAGCCCGTAAAAGTTGGTTATCGTCATGGCATTTTACGGGCCCAATCCGTGATTCACGGCGACAAATTAAATGCGGCCTTTAGCGCCGATAAATGCGCCTCGTCCTTACAAATCGCCTTGTTCGGTTCATCCGATATTTTGGCTACGGGTTTGCCTTGGCAGCTGGTCAGCTTGATCACCACATTTAGTGTTTTCACATTGGGTAGATCACAAGTCAGTTGTGTGCCAATCCCAAACGACGTACTCGCCTTACCCGCAAAGTGTTGATAAATATGAATGGCTTTAGCCAGTGTCAAGCTATCTGAAAAAACGAGTGTTTTATCTTTAGGATCGATATGGTGGTGGCGATAGTGCGCAATGGCTTTTTCGCCCCAGATGATGGGATCGCCGCTGTCGTGACGTAAGCCACTGAATGCCTGAGATAGAGACGCATCAAGATCGCGCAAAAAGGCATCCATATTGATACAGTCGGTAAGGGCGACCCCAAGACTATTCGGATACTCGCGTAGCCATACATTAAGCGCGAGCTGTTGAGAATCTGCTAGATCGCCCGCCAGTTGTTGGTGGGCTTGAAACCACTCATGCGCTTGTGTGCCAACCGGAGGAAGCCCTAGCTGCTTTGCTAACCAGCAATTCGAGGTCCCCTTTAGCGGTGGATAAACGGCGTGTAAACGCGTGACGATAGCCTGATGGACATCGCGCGAAAAACGACGGCGTGTACCAAAATCAACCAGATGAAAGTCATCCGAGTAGCCATCGGCCGGTAAGTGTGCCAGTTTGTCGTCAAGGCGTGCTAAGGCATCCGCGACTCCCAATTCTGGATAGCAAGCGCGATTGCGTAGCTCACAGATAATCGCAAGCAGTGGCACTTCCCACAGAATAACGTCACACCATGGCCCATTGATATGCACAGCAAGTTGTCCCTCTTCAATGGACACCGTCACCTGTTGAGGGTTGAGCTGGAAGTGCGAAAGGTAGACGAGAAAATCGGCCTGATACAAATCTAACGAGGCGAGATAATCAATCTCGTCCGCTTGGAAACGGAGTGTCCCCATGTGGTGAATATGGTCGATAAGCTGTTCGCGCAGATAGGCAAGGTTTTCATCACTGCGGCAATAAAAGTCCGCACTGACATGAACGTCAGGGTAATGATGAAAGACAGCCTGCTGCATATTTAGTTTATAAGCATCAGTATCCAAAAGCGATGTGATGATCGGATTGTGCATGCGTGAGGAACGCCTTACGGGTTGCAAAACGAAATTGGCTTCATAGTACCGTAATTTTCAAAAAATTTAACCGTCGTCACATTATATTTCCGCATGGATTGGCAGGCTTCGTTGACATTTTGTTGCGCTTTTAACCACTACCGTTTGTTTTTAGTACAGCGACGTGTCTTTGTCTGTCTCCCATTGAGCGGGCGTTAATCCTTTGTCGCCACCGCGTTAAATGTAAACGCAAACATTTGATAACAAACTGTTAAACCTATAGTCATCTTTGCTCAGCCGCGGTATGGTATGGCATGCACATCGTCCTAAAGGCGAATGAATACAATTCGTTGGCTGAGGTACACCCGATAAAAAGGAAATAACATGTCTCAACAACCTACCGCCAAATACCGTGATGACTACCGCGCACCGGACTTTACTATCACGGATATCAATCTTGAGTTCGATCTTGATCCGAATAAGACCCTGGTGACAGCAGTCAGTCAGGTAAAACGTCTTAATGAACGCGCGACGGATCTCGTACTCGATGGTGATGATCTGACTCTGGTGCGCCTGGATATTAATGGTGACACCTGGACGGCATACAGCGAAGAAGCGGGTAAATTGATTATTCGCGATGTCCCCGCCGCCTTTACTTTGACCATTCAAACCCAGCTAGATCCGGAGAATAACTCTGCGTTAGAAGGGTTATACATTTCTGGCGGTGCGTACTGTACCCAGTGTGAAGCAGAAGGCTTCCGTCGTATCACCTACTACTTAGACCGTCCTGATGTACTGGCGCGATTTACCACCAAAGTGATTGCGGATAAAGCGACGTACCCTTATTTGCTTAGTAACGGTAATAAAATGGCGGCGGGTGATCTTGATGACGGCCGTCACTGGGTTGAATGGCACGATCCCCATGCTAAACCAAGCTATCTATTCGCCTTGGTGGGCGGTGATTTTGATGTCTTGCGAGACACGTTTGAAACGCGCTCGGGGCGCAATGTCGCGTTAGAAATATTCGTCGATAAAGGCAATTTAGATCGTGCCGACCACGCCATGGTGTCACTGAAAAACGCCATGAAGTGGGACGAAGAGCGATTTGACTTAGAATACGATCTCGATATCTACATGATTGTTGCCGTCGACTTTTTCAATATGGGCGCGATGGAGAACAAAGGCCTAAATATCTTTAACTCCAAGTATGTGCTTGCCAATGCAGAGACGGCAACCGATACCGATTATCTGGGTATTGAAGCGGTGATTGGCCACGAATACTTCCACAATTGGACAGGCAACCGTGTTACCTGTCGGGATTGGTTTCAACTTAGCCTCAAAGAAGGGTTAACGGTTTTCCGTGATCAAGAGTTCTCTTCTGACTTGGGGTCGCGCTCCGTCAACCGCATCAGCAATGCACGCATCGTGCGTGGCCCGCAATTTGCTGAAGATACAAGCCCCATGTCTCATCCAATCCGCCCTGAAAAGGTGATTGAGATGAATAACTTCTACACCCTAACTGTGTACGAAAAGGGTAGTGAAGTCATTCGTATGATGCACACCATTCTCGGTGAATCTGCTTTCCAAAAAGGGATGAAGCTGTATTTTGAACGCCATGATGGTACCGCATCGACCTGTGATGATTTCGTCCAAGCGATGGAAGAGGCATCAGGCATTGATCTTACCCAGTTCCGTCTGTGGTATAGCCAGTCAGGTACACCGGTGCTGACCGTTTCATCCACCTATGATGCGGCTACCAAGCAACTGGCGCTGCATGTGGCACAGCACACGCCGGCGACGGCTGATCAGCAAGAAAAGCAGCCGCTGTATATTCCGCTCGATATCGAAATGTACCGTCAAGATGGCAGTGTGATTGAGTTACAGCGTCACGGAGAGTCGGTTTCTAACGTATTGGCGGTCACACAAGCAGAGCAAACCTATCTGTTTGATCATGTCGATGAGCAACCGGTCCTATCGCTACTACGCGAATTCTCAGCACCGGTTAAACTCGAATATGATTATCAGGACGATGAGTTGGCGTTCTTATTGCAGCACGCTCGGAATGACTTTGCGCGCTGGGATGCGGGCCAAAGCTTACTGGCTAAGCATATCAAAGCGAATGTAGCGCGTGTGCAAGATGACCAAGCGATCGATGTGCCCTTATCCGTGGTTGATGCCTTCCGTGGTGTGTTGCTGAGTGACAATACCGATCCTGCCTTGATTGCTGAAGTGCTCAATTTACCTTCAGAGACAGAGGTAGCAGGTTGGTTTGAAACGGTCGACGTGGATGCTATTCACCAAGTGATGGCAGCGTTTAAACAGCAGTTTGCTGATCATATGGTGGATGAGCTTGCCGCTGTGTATCGTCAGTATGCACAAACGGATTATCAAATCACACACAAAGCGATGGGTGAGCGTGCCTTGCGTAATGCCTGTTTGAGTTACTTGGCCCATACAGAAAATGGCAATGGCTATGTTGAGCAGCATTATCAAGAAGCGCACAATATGACAGATACCATGGCAGCCCTGAGCGCAGCAAACAGTGCACAATTGCCTTGCCGAGAGCCGCTGATGAAAGGCTTCAGTGATCAGTGGCAGCATGATGGGTTGGTGATGGATAAATGGTTTATGCTGCAAGGCGCCAATCCAGCCGACAATGCGTTAGAGCAAGTAAAAGCGCAAATGTCGCACCCAGCATTTACGTTGAAAAACCCTAACCGTATACGGAGTTTAATTGGCGCATTTTGTAATCGTAACCCGGCACGTTTTCATGCTAAAGATGGTGCAGGGTATCGATTCTTAAAAGAGATCTTGGTGACGTTAAACCAGTCTAACCCGCAAGTGGCGTCGCGCTTGATTGATCCGCTATTGAAACTGGCGTACTACGACTCAGCGCGTCAACAGCAAATGCGTAATGTACTGCAAGAGCTCGCCGATATGGATAACTTGGCGAACGATTTGTATGAAAAAGTGGAAAAAACACTTGAGCAGTAACCAATAAGTTGGGATAAAATCAAGACGGACGACAAGTGAACCTCAAAAGCCGCCTGGTTGGGCGGCTTTTTAACGAATAAACTTATGAGCGGATTAAAAAGTGAAACATGGAGTACTTTTTTAGCGTCTATATTGCCTATTCTGAGTATCAGCATTACTACAGTGGTGCAGCTGCGAATGTGGTTGTGACCACGGACCAAGGGCTGCGCTTACAAATCCCGGCGTCTCGCTTTCGACCTTTTCTTTCACAGCTTGGCATTAGGGGGCGTTTTAAACTGACGACGGACGCGCACCACCGCTTTCAATCGTTAATGCGCGTTGCTTAATAGGCGTTGGTTAAAGCCTCATCCAATCTCTAATTAAATAGCCACACCAGTCACATTCTCGCGAAAATCGCGTAAATCCAGCCGTTTATCTATAACGTTTTTGCTATCCAAGCCTTACACTAGACAGTGCGTTTGTTAACGCAATGTTTACCTCTGATGACGACTCACAATGATAATGTTCTAAAAAGGACAACGGAGTGCCAGAATGACCTCGCGTGACCCTATAGTACCAGTGTTACTTGAGAAGGTTTATCAACTCATCGCTGATAAACTCGATGATCCTCAACAACCACTTGTCGATGCGTTAGCCAAAAGGATATTGGGTCAAGTATCTGATGACGATTTGCAGGAACGCAATGAGTCAGATCTTTATGGTGCAGTAATGAGCTTATGGCACCATCTCAACACGTTTGAACAAGATAAAGTCTTTGTTAAAGTTTTTAACCCAAGCCTGAGCGGAAATGGATGGCAATCAACCCATACGATTGTTGAAATCCTCGCTCCAGATGCCCCCTTCCTTGTCGATTCTGTGCGTATGGCCCTTAATCGCTTAGGTATCACAACGCACTTGATGCTGAATAGCCCGATCAAAGCGCGCAAGAATGAGCAGGGAGATGTGGTCGGCATTGGCAGTGAGGACGGCCAATTCCAAAGCACGTTCCATATTGAAATCGACAAGATGTCAGATGACTCAGAGATGGCAGCACTTGAATCTGAGCTCTCTGAAACCTTGACCGATGTCGTAATGGTGGTGAACGACTGGAAGCCAATGCGCGCGCAAATGCTTGAGCTATTAGCATCATTAAAAGAGACTCAATTACCGATTAATGATGAGCGCCGCCAAGAAGCCGTCGAGTTCCTAAGTTGGATCACGGACAATAACTTTACCTTTATGGGCTACAAGTGCTTTGATCTGGTTCCGGTTGAAGGCGATTACGAGCTTCGCGCAAGCAGTGACTGTGACGCACTAGGTTTAGCTAAAAAGCACAAATCCCCCCAGGCTCTGCGTTTATCCGAAATGCCTGAGTCAGCCCGAGCAGAAGCGCTGAAAAAAGAGCTGTTAGTGCTTACCAAAAGTAATGCGAAATCTCGGGTTCACCGTCCGGCTTATGTCGATTATATCGGGATCAAAAAGTTTGATAGCAACGGTAATGTGATCGGCGAGCACCGGTTTACTGGGCTCTATGCATCGTCTGCTTATAACCAGTCGACCGCTAGCATTCCGGTGCTGCGTAATAAAGTACGCCGTATCCTTGATAACAGCGGTTTTTATCGCGAATCACACGCGTGGAAAGCGCTGGCTAATATCCTAGAAAACTACCCGCGTGATGAACTGTTCCAAGCGACAGAAGACGAAATGCGCAATGTGGGAATGGGCGTGGTACAAATGCAAGACCGCGACATGCTCCGTGTATTTGTGCGTCGTGATCCGTTTGGTCGTTTTTTCTCGTGCATGGTGTATATCACCCGAGAGCGCTATAACACCGAGTTCCGTCGTCAAACCCAGCGTATTTTTCAGCAATACTTTGGATCAGATCAGACGGTTGAATTTACCACTTTTTTCTCGGAAAGCCCGCTGGCGCGGACGCATTATATTGTCCGAGTGGAAAATAATAACTTCGATATTGATGTGAAAAAAATCGAACAAAACCTCACAGAGGCAGCGTCATCGTGGGATGATCGTTTACAAGAAGCCGTGATTGCTAATTTTGGTGAAAATCGTGGTACACCGATCGCGAAACGGTATTTGCGTGCGTTTCCGCGTTCTTACAAAGAAGCGATGTTACCAGGATCAGCAGTGGCGGATATTGAGCGCCTAGAAGGGCTCAGTGATGACAATAAACTCGATATGTTGCTCTACAGGCCGCAAGAAGTTAGCCATCAATCTAATGCCATTAGCCTAAAGCTTTTCCAAAAGGGGGAGCCGATCCATTTATCGGATGTGATGCCGATGCTAGAAAATCTAGGGCTGCGTGTGATCGGCGAATCGCCTTATGAGGTTGAAACCAGCCAGGGGGATGTGTATTGGATTCTCGACTTCTCTATGTTGCACAGTGCGGGAGCAGCGTTTGATCTTGGTAATGCGCGCGATCGCTTCCAACATGCATTTGCCGACATTTGGCATGGCCGCTTGGATAATGACGGTTTTAACCGCTTGGTATTAAACGCGGGGTTATCCGGACGAGAAGTCACGATTCTACGCGCCTATGCTCGGTATATGCGCCAGATTGGCTTTCCTTTCAGTCAGGCGTATATCGAGGATACATTAGCTTCGCACCCGCATCTTGCTGGGTTCTTGGTCAGGTTGTTTAATCGACGTTTTGACCCTGCGGGTAAGCCAAACAAGCGAGAACGAGATGCGATTATTCACGAGATTGAAGAGGCACTCGACAATGTTGAAAGTTTGGATGATGACCGTATTATTCGTCGATACATGGAAATCATGCTCGCGACCATGCGCACAAACTTTTTCCAGAAAGATCCGGACAATGGCCAAGACAAACCCTATCTATCGCTAAAACTGCAAGCATCGGATATTCCGGATATGCCTAAGCCGGTTCCCGCGTTTGAGATCTTTGTTTACTCCCCCGATGTAGAAGGGGTGCACTTACGCGGTGGTAAAGTCGCGCGTGGTGGACTTCGTTGGTCCGATCGCCAAGAAGACTTCCGTACCGAAGTCTTAGGCTTGGTGAAAGCGCAGCAGGTCAAAAACACCGTGATTGTGCCAGTCGGGGCGAAAGGGGGCTTTGTCTGCAAGCGTCAACATCAGTTAACTGAGCGGGATGCGATCATTGCTGAGGGTAAGCGATGCTATCGAATCTTTATCCAAGGGTTACTTGATATTACCGATAACATTGTCGAAGGCACCTTGACGCCGCCTGACCATGTGATCCGTCATGACGACGATGACGCCTATTTAGTCGTCGCGGCAGATAAGGGAACGGCAACTTTCTCTGATTTAGCGAACAGTGTCTCAGCGCAATATAACTTTTGGCTGGGAGATGCTTTTGCGTCCGGTGGCTCGAATGGGTATGACCACAAAAAAATGGGGATTACGGCCGCAGGTGCTTGGGAATCGGTAAAACGCCACTTCCGTGAAATTGATATTAACTGTCAAACCACGGACTTTACCTGTGTCGGCATTGGCGATATGGGCGGCGATGTGTTTGGTAATGGCATGCTGCTTTCCAAGCATATTCGCTTAGTCGCAGCGTTTAACCACATGCATATCTTTATTGATCCCGATCCAGATGCCGCAAAAAGCTGGGAAGAGCGCCAACGTCTCTTCAATTTGCCGCGGTCAACTTGGGAAGACTACAATACTCAGTTGATAGCCAAAGGTGGGGGGGTGTTTTCTCGCCGTGCGAAATCAATCACCTTAACGCCGGAGATACAAAAGCTGCTCGGCACCCGTAAGCAGACGATGGCGCCTAACGAGCTGATTAAACAGATCGTAAAAGCCAAGGTTGATCTGCTTTGGAATGGTGGTATCGGCACCTATGTTAAGTCATCGAGCGAAACCCATACCTCGGTAGGTGACCGTGCTAATGATGGTTTGCGTGTCAACGGCAATGAAGTGGGTGCTCGTATCATTGGTGAGGGCGGTAACCTTGGCATGACCCAATTAGGGCGAATTGAGTATGCGCTTAACGGCGGTCGAGTGAATACCGACTTTATTGATAATGTCGGTGGTGTCGATTGCTCGGATAACGAGGTCAACATCAAGATCCTGCTTAATGGGCTGGTGGCGGCCGGTGATCTGACCATGAAAAAGCGCAATGAGTTGCTGGAGCGAATGGAAGACGAAGTGTCTGACATCGTGCTCGAGGATGCTTATAGTCAAAGTGAGTCGATCTCTGTCACCCATAACCAGCAGGCCGCTCTGTTAAAAGAGCAGATCCGGTTTATTCACTATTTAGAGAAAGAGGGTAAGCTCGATCGGGCGCTTGAATATCTGCCAGACGATGAAACCTTGTCTGAACGTAACTTGCGTGGCACCGGTTTAACGCGCCCAGAAATTGCTGTTTTGGTTGCCTACGGCAAAATGGTTCTCAAAGAGCAGCTGGTTGTTGATGATGTCACGCAAGATGCTCACTTCGGACAGCTACTCCCTAGTTACTTCCCTAAAGAGTTACAACGTCACTACCGAGGCGAGATGGAATCTCATCCACTGCGTGGTGAGATCATTGCCACCGCACTGGCGAATCAAATGTCGAATGACATGGGTTTTAACTTTGTGACCCGCATGCAAGATGAGACCGGCGCCAGTGTGAGTGATATTGCTAAGTCTTATGCCATTGCCAGAGAGGTGTTTGGTTTTGAGCAGCTATTTGATGATGTGCGCGAGCTCGATAATCATGTGAGTGCCAAAGTGCAGTATGACATCATATTCCGCTGTCGCCGAATGTTACGCCGTGCAACCCGTTGGATGTTACGTAACAAACGCAAAGGAGAGAGTATTGAGGCCCAAGTTGGCTTTTATCGTCCTGCATTGCAAAACTTGGTGGATCACCTCGAACAGTATTTGGTTGAGGGTGAGATCACCGAGCACGATCAACAAGCGGAAGCATTGATAAAAGCGGGCGTACCTGATGCGCTTGCGAACAAGGTTTGTCGCCTGACGAGCGTGTTCTCGGGATTAGATCTTGCCCAAGTGTCAGAACAACTCGACAAGCCATTCGAGCTAGTGGCGCGCTTGTACTATGTACTGGGTGATCGTTTATCACTGCACTGGTTCTTGAAGCAAATCAATAACCAGCCGGTTGATAACCACTGGCAAGCGCTTGCCCGCGCCTCGTTCCGTGAAGATCTTGACTGGCAACAGCGCTTATTGACCGCTCGCATCGTTTCAGAGATGGATTCACAACACGATGCCGAGACAGGGTTAACGCAGTGGATGGATGATCATGCTGTAATCCTGAGCCGTTGGCAAAGCATTGTCGATGAGTTCAAAGTCGGTTCTATGCATGAGTTTGCCAAGTTCTCTGTCGCGCTGCGTGAATTGTCGTTACTAAATTTAAATTGAATTAGTGCGCCAATAACGCAATAATCTAGCCCCGTTTATAACGGGGCTTTTTTATTAGGAGGGATAATGCTATACCGCCTCGCCAGACCGGCTATCTTTCAGTTAGATCCAGAAAAAGCACACGACTTAACCATCAAAACGCTTTCCCGTTTCCATCACACACCGCTTCGCTTTTTATACTCTCAGCATCTTCCTCCTCGCCCAGTGACTGTCATGGGACTGCATTTTACCAATCCAGTGGGCTTAGCCGCAGGGTTAGATAAAAATGGTGAGTGTATAGAAGCGTTTGGCGCCATGGGGTTTGGCTTTGTAGAAGTGGGGACGGTTACCCCACGCGCCCAACCAGGTAATGATAAACCGCGTCTCTTTCGCCTTAAAGCGGCGGAAGGAATTATTAACCGAATGGGGTTTAACAATCATGGTGTTGAGGCCCTGATTGAAAACGTGAAACAGGCGAAAAATTTTACGGGTGTGCTCGGTATTAATATCGGTAAAAATAAAGATACACCCATTGAGCAGGGCACCGATGACTACATTGCCTGCATGCAAAAAGTATATCCGTATGCTGATTATATTGCGGTTAACATTTCCTCACCGAACACTCCCGGGTTACGAAGTTTGCAATATGGCAACATATTTGACGAGTTGCTCAGTGCGTTAAAAAAGGAACAAGGTCAATTAGCCGAAACACACGGCAAATATGTCCCCCTTGCAGTGAAGATTGCACCTGATTTAAGTTGTGATGAGATCCAACACGTCGCTGATAGTTTGGTTCGCCATAACATTGATGGCGTGATTGCGACCAATACGACGTTAGAGCGTTCGCTGGTGGATGGGATGCCGCACTACCGTGAAGCTGGTGGATTAAGTGGCCGGCCGGTACAGTTGAAAAGTACGGAAGTGATTCGTCAACTTCATCGCGCACTCAATGGAGCAATGCCGATCATTGGCGTTGGCGGTATTGACTCAGTGACAGCGGCACGTGAAAAGTTGGAGGCTGGAGCTGATTTAGTGCAACTCTATTCAGGACTTATTTATCAAGGTCCAGGCTTAGTGAAGCAAATCGTTCGTCATATTTAATATTGACTCAGTGACAGCGGCACGTGAAAAGTTGGAGGCTGGAGCTGATTTAGTGCAACTCTATTCAGGACTTATTTATCAAGGTCCAGGCTTAGTGAAGCAAATCGTTCGTCATATTTAATTTAAAAAATACAGTCTTAAGGCGAAAA
>NZ_MUFI01000016.1:0-63710 GCF_001996265.1 Salinivibrio sp. MA440 | reverse complement strand
CATTTATACTGCTATCATCCTTCTATTAACAAATAAATTAAACAGGAACCAATAATGTCTGATGCAATGAAAGCGTTACTCAACCTGCGTAGCTTACGCGCTCTTGCCAAAGAGATGTCAACCGAGCAACTAAACGAAGCGTTAGAGAAACTACATACCGTGGTTGAAGAACGTAAAGAAATTGATCGCGAAGAAGAAGCAAAAGAACAAGAGCGTTTAGAAAAGCTAGAGAAATACCGCGAAATGTTAGTGGCCGATGGCATTGAGCCAGAAGAGCTCATGAAGCTATTAGGTGGCAGCACTAAAGCGAAAACACCAGGAAAGCGCGCAGCACGTCCAGCTAAATACCAATATACTGATAATGACGGTTCACATAAAACATGGACAGGTCAAGGCCGTATGCCTAAGGTTATTCGCGAAGCGACGGAAAGTGGTTCTGCAACACTCGACGATTTCCTCATCCCTGGTCAAGAAGCATAAACTTTTTACCAAGGAAAAAGAAAAAAGAGGCCAAGGCCTCTTTTTTTGTTATAGGGTATCAATCAAATTTAATTCTATCGGCTAAATGACTAACCGCCAGAGCAAAGTAATGCGAGCGGTTCCACTTCAATAAGCTTTGATAATTATTGTAGACCAAATACGCTCTCCCCTTTTCATCATCAGGCTGAATGAGCCATGCTTTGATGTCGACCTTGGGTAACGCTTGGCCGTTCATGCGTCTTACGCCTTTCGTCTGCCAGTCACTTAACAATAAGCCCTTGTCTGCTCCGGTACCGAGTAGAGACCGATCAAGCTGTTCTGGAACTTCAACTTGCCGACCCCATGTGTAGGTATCATCCCAGCCAGCTTGTTTCAGATAATTCGCTGCCGATGCAAAAACATCGGCCTCCGTTTGCCAAATATCCTTTTTACCATCTTGGTTGCCATCCACAGCATAATTAATAAACGAACTGGGCATAAACTGAGATTGCCCCATTGCTCCCGCCCATGATCCTTTCATGTCTTCGGGGGCAATATGACCTTGCTGTAATATTGTCAGTGCTGCCATGGTTTCTTTACGGAAAAAAGCTTCTCGACGGCCATCAAATGCCAATGTCGACAATGCCTCAATCACATTATAACTGCCTTGGAGCTTACCAAAGTTACTTTCAACGCCCCACAGGGCAACAATAAAACGTGGTTGCACCTGGTATTGTTCACCCACTTTTTTTAATGCGTCATAATGCTGATTGTAGAGCTTTTTCGCTTGCGCCACTTTCCAGTCTGGTACCGCTCGAGGAATATACTCGTCTAAAGTAAGGCGCCGCTCGGGTTGATTTCGATCTGAGCTCACCGCACGTTCATGATATTCAATCCCGTCAAACGCTCGCTCGAGCAATGCATCGCTAATCCCTGCCTCACGAGCTTCATCTTTTAATGAGGCCACATATTGTTCAAATCCTGGCTTGGCCATCACTGGGCTAACGATTAATGCAGCCGCCATACAGGCTGAAATCATACCTTTGCGCATAGTCTTCCTTTTACAGTTTTTCGTTTCTATTACGAATAGCCTGCAGCGCTACGTCCGGAGGTGGGGGCAGCTGTACAAAAAACCCCTCCTCTTGCAGGCTTTGCTTTACCTTGGTGATATTGACCACCGCAAGCTTTTCACGCTTGTCTAAGTCAATCATCATTGCGAACTCTGGTTGCCCAAAGCTGTTCATCAGCGCCTCTGGCACATCATCAAATTTATCTTTCTCTGCAAGATAAAGATAGGTGCCTTCTTTCTTTTTGCTTCGATAAATTGCGCAATACATCTCAAAAGTCCTCACGAGCATGCCATAAAACAGGCGATAAATTGTCATCCTCGGGCAAAGGTTTGTTAAACTTTACCGCAAAGTGTATCAAAACACGTATTTGCGGTGGTTTCTCACTATAAAGCTAAAAAACATCATTAAAACGAGAAATCTGACTCGAAAAGCAAACCTTGCTTGCCGCATCCGTGCTGTGAATATACCATGCTATTCAACGTCTGATAATGCGCGTCTGACTCGTGTTTTAACGACAGAACCGGGATCGAATCACATGCTTAAACAACCGGAGTTGAAAGGCTCTACTTTCACCCTATCCGTCCTCCATCTTGTTGACGATAACTTCGCCGCGGCGGCTGATGTGCTGGCCGAGAAGGTCACTCAAGCACCTGGTTTTTTTGAAGGTGCCCCCGTTGTGGCTGATGTTCAACGCCTTTCTCAATGTCCTGACATCAGTGCGTTAAAGCGCTGTTTACAGGCAACGGGAATGATTCTTATCGGACTGACTGGGGTCACGCACAACCATACACGCCAACTTGCGCTAGATTCGGGACTGGCCGTGCTTAAATCAAGTAAGCAGTCACGGATCGCAGATCCGATACAAACGCCAGCAAAAGTGGTCACCGCGCCTGTTCGTTCCGGCCAGCAAATTTATGCTAAAAACGCAGATTTGGTCATCTTGAATCATGTTAGCGCCGGGGCAGAAGTGATTGCCGATGGCAGCATTCATATTTATGGCGTGCTACGAGGCCGAGCAATTGCCGGCGCATGCGGACAAAAACAAGCACGCATTTATTGTCAGAACCTTCAGTCAGAATTATTGTCAGTGGCAGGTAGCTATTGGCTGAATGATAAGATTCCACCAGAACATGTTGAGCGGCCAGCCATGGTGTCGCTTAATCAAGAAAGCTTACAGATTGACCCCCTCACGCTATAACAGAATAAGGACGAGGAATGGCACGAATTATTGTAATTACTTCCGGCAAAGGTGGCGTGGGAAAAACCACCTCAAGTGCAGCATTAGCGACCGGATTAGCATTAACAGGCAAAAAAACAGCGGTTATCGATTTTGATATCGGTTTACGTAACCTGGACTTGGTGATGGGGTGTGAACGCCGTGTTGTCTACGACTTTGTTAATGTCATTAATGGTGAGGCGAATCTCCATCAAGCATTGATTAAAGATAAACGAGTAGAAAACTTGTTTATTCTACCCGCTTCTCAGACACGCGATAAAGATGCGCTGACCAAAGAAGGGGTTGAACGTGTTTTAAAAGACATGGACGAGCTTGGTTTTGAATACATTATTTGCGACTCTCCTGCGGGCATCGAGGCTGGCGCATTAATGGCGCTGTATTTTGCTGATGAAGCAATTGTCACTACCAATCCTGAAGTGTCATCTGTGCGCGATTCTGACCGTATTCTTGGTATTCTTGACTCTAAATCACGCCGCGCAGAAAACGGTGAGGAGCCGGTTAAACACCATTTATTAGTCACTCGTTATAACCCTGCACGTGTGACCAATGGCGAAATGCTAAGTGTCGAAGACGTTGAAGATATTCTACGCATTCCTCTGCTGGGCGTGATCCCGGAAAGCCAGTCGGTATTACACGCCTCGAACAAAGGTGAGCCTGTTGTGCTTGACCAAGAGTCTGACGCAGGCCAGGCCTACGAAGATGCCATCGCTCGTTTGCTGGGTGAAGAGCGCCCCTTCCGCTTTATTGAGGAAGAGCGTAAAGGTTTCTTAAAACGCTTATTTGGAGGCTAATGTGGCATTGCTAGAATTCTTCCGGCCCACTAAGAAAAAGTCCGCCAACATCGCGAAAGAGCGTTTACAGATTATTGTTGCCGAGCGTCGTAGTGCCGATAGCCCTGCTCCAACCTATCTGCCTCAGCTTAAGCAAGATATCTTAGATGTCATCCGGAAATATGTCGATATTGCGCCAGACCAGGTATCGGTTAGCCTCGAGCAAGGGGATGATGATCTGTCTGTTTTAGAGCTAAATGTGACGCTCCCCGAGGAGGGAAAGGACCACTAATACGGCCCCTTTTTCTCAAAAACACGAAAGCGGTGCACAAGCACCGCTTTTTAGGTTTAGGCGGTTGGCTTTTTGGGAATAACCGCTAACAGAGCATAGCCAATTAACGTGTAACGCCATCCTTTTGCTAATTCGGGGCGTTTCTCTTCTTGGCAATCGTCTCGCCATACCCAAGTAATCAGCTGATTCAGCTGCTTTTTGGAGCCAATAAACTCTGGCGCTAATCCAGCGTTATCAGCCGCTTCTTGCACTTTTTCTTTAATTGCTTTGATCACCGCTTTATAGCCTGGTTCATCGACCAATCGTGTCAGCGCTGGCGGGCATTTATCCGCAGTCATCTTGTCAGCCTGTTTTGCGATTTTTATCAGTGTTTGTGCATGATAGCGAATTTCAAAGCGATCAAACCCATGTTCCTGCATTTGTTCTACTGTACGTATATCGTATCGCGCCATTTTCCAAAGGTGCTGTTCTTTGACGATAAAATTAAGCGCCATGTCACGACGTCGTGCCTCTTTGGCTCGCCATTTTGCCAACGCTTGCAATACTGCCAATTGTTGTGGATTCAACTGCCAAGCATATTTAATCTCTCGATAGACGGCATCATCCGCCTTTGGCTGCTGTTTTTTCAGGCAAAGCAGTGCGCACTCCTCGACGATAGCATCTTGCCACGGTGTCTGCGCTAAGGCGTCAGACAACGCCTGATAAAGTGGCATCAAATAGTAAACATCTGCTGCGGCGTAGTGCTTTTGCTTGTCGGTCAGTGGTCGTGCACACCAGTCAGTGCGTGACTCACCCTTGTCCAGCGCCACACCGACATAACGCTCAACTAAACTTGCAAACCCTTCCGATACACCATGGCCTAAAAATGCTGCCATGATTTGGGTATCAATCATTGGTGTCGGTAGCGCACCCGCATGGTGTAGAAACACCTCTAAGTCTTCACTGCTCGCATGTAGCACCTTGGTCACGCTGACGTCGGCCATTAGTGCCCACAAAGGCGATAAATCGTCAATCGCGATAGGATCGACCAGCGCGAGGCACTCCCCGTCATAAAGCTGAACTAAGCCCAGCTGAGCATAGAAAGTGCGAGTGCGGACAAACTCAGTATCGACCATCACGGTTGCTTGCTGACGAAGACGCGTGCATATAGCCACGAGTTGTTGAGAAGAGGTGATCAGTTGATAGTTCACAAAAAAGCCCATAAAGAAAATGCCGGCGATGCCGGCATTTCGTGATTCGTTATCGCTAGTTTACCCTTTTCTGGGTCGGTTCGCATCAAGCCGACGCTTTTTGCGCAGGCGCTTCAGGCTCGTCCCTTAACTCACGACGCAAAATCTTGCCAACATTGGTTTTAGGTAATTCATCCCTAAATTCCACCACACGCGGTACCTTATAGCCCGTAAGATGCTTACGACAGTGGGCAACGAGATCATCTCGCGTGAGCGAAGGATCTTTTTTCACCACACAGATCTTCACCAATTCGCCTGAGTTCTCATCAGGCTGGCCAATCGCTGCAACCTCGAGCACTTTTTCGTGCAGGGCGACCACGTCTTCCACTTCATTTGGGTAAACATTGAAGCCTGATACCAAAATCATGTCTTTTTTGCGGTCAACAATGTGCAAGAAACCATCATCATCAAACTGCACCACATCACCGGTCGCTAACCAGCCATGTTCATCAATGCTCTCCCGTGTGGCTTCAGGCCGATTCCAGTAGCCTTGCATCACCTGTGGGCCACGTACTAGAAGCTCACCGGGTTGATTATCGGCGACATCGTTACCTTCATCATCGACAATACGGACCTCAGTCGAGGGCACGGGCAAACCAATTGAGCCATTGTAGTCTCGCAGATCGTACGGATACGCGGCAACCAAAGGTGAGCATTCGGTTAACCCATATCCTTCGAGTAAGTGCTTACCCGTCAGTTTTTTCCAATTTTCAGCCACTGCACGCTGTACCGCCATGCCTCCTCCCACGGTCAAGCGTAGGTTCGAGAAATCGAGCTCATGGAAATCTTCGTTGTTGAGTAAGGCATTGAATAACGTATTTACGCCGGTGATCGCGGTAAATGGATATTTTTGTAGCTCTTTCACAAAGCCTGGAATATCACGCGGGTTAGAAATCAGTAAGTTCTGCCCCCCCATCTCGATAAACAACAGGCAGTTTACGGTCAACGCAAAGACGTGATAAAGCGGTAATGCAGTTACCACCACTTCTTCACCCGCATTAAGCACCGGCTGGTAGGTACCTTTTGCTTGATAGACATTCGCCAACATATTGCGGTGGGTTAAGATAGCGCCTTTCGCCAATCCAGTGGTGCCACCCGTGTACTGGAGGAAAGCGACATCATCGCCTTTCAAGAAAGGCTTAACGTATTGCATTCGGCGACCACGACTCAGCGTTTGGCGCATCGATGTGGCATGAGGTAAATGATACTTGGGTACCATTTTCTTCACGTATTTGACCACAAAGTTCACCAAGGTTCCTTTGGCGCGCGGGAGTTGCTCGCCTAAGCTGGTCAAAATCACATGCTTGACTGGGGTATTGTCGACCACTTTTTCTAATGTATGGGCAAAGTTACTGACAATCACAATGGCCTTTGCTCCCGCGTCCGTCAGCTGGTGCTCTAACTCACGAGGGGTATATAACGGATTGACGTTAACAGCAACACAACCGGCACGTAAAATGCCGAATAAAGCAATCGGATATTGCAGCAGGTTTGGCATCATGATCGCAACGCGATCGCCTTTTTTCAGCTTCAGCTCATTTTGCAAATAGGCCGCAAACGCGCGGCTACGCTCTTCCAATTTACGAAACGTCATCACCTGCCCCATATTAATAAAGGCAGTCTGGTCGGCGTACTGTTGAACAGAATGTTCAAACATTTCAACAAGGGAGCGATGAGCATCTGGATCTATTTCCGCCGGCACATCCGACGGGTAACGATTAAGCCATACCTTTTCCACTGGCTTTCTCCTATATTTCTGCTGGTCGGCTATTTTGCCCACTTCGATCGACGCAAGGTATAATTCAAACAAGTGTTTAACCTGCCTACCATAACGTTAACATTATTTTTACACGAGCATTTTAAGTGCGCGTTTGAATTTTGGTCACAAAATCCGTTATCAACGACACAGTTTGTTGCGGTTGTTGAAGGTGGCAATGATGGGTTCCGGGAAGCTCAGCGAGGGTGAGTTGTTGAAACCACGTTGCCCGGATGGCCGCATCTGTTGAGCGAAATGCAGGATACCCATCTGTCGCCCGAATCGCCAGTACTGGGCAATTGATCGCTCGAATAATCGACTCACTGTGAGCTGGCGACATCCGATAAAGCGCTTCTGCGCCTAATTTGGGGTCATGACGCCAGCGTACGCCTTGTGTACCCACCGAAAGTCCTCGAGCCACCAAAGGCAGAAGTGCCTCAAGCGACACTTTATTTATCGAGGCGCGTAACCGTAGCGCCTTAAGCGCCGAATCAAAGTAACGGGGGGCCTTTGCTCGTAAAATGGCCCGTTGATTCAAGCTGTTCGCAAAACGTTCAGTGACCGTCTGCTCAGGTTCCGCGATCGGGCCGAGCGCTTCAATGGTCACCATGGCATCAATACTATCGGGGAAACTGGCCGCATAACAGCTAGCGACCACCCCACCCAGTGAATGACCCACCAGCACCACCGGCCCTGTGTGACCGAGCAGCGAGAGCGATGAGTGGTTCAGCACTTGGTGCAGATCATCAAGATAGTCAAAAAACGGATAATAATAATCACCGGGTTTGTGTTCCGATAAACCATGCCCTGGCCAATCAAACAGAATGAGCCCAAAATCTTGCGGCAATAAAGGAAGCAGCGAATGAAAACTCGCGAGATTATCTTGCCAACCGTGCATGAACACTAATGTCGGTGCGCCATGGCTGGGCGTACGCACAGCCGCCGCTACCTGAATGTCTGCAAGCGGGATAGATGTGGTGACCAACCCCGAGCAAAGGCCCACTTGCTCAGGGGGCTGGGCCAATAAAGCATCAAGCTTTGCACTTAACGGTGTGGATAGCATGGCGACCCGTTATGAGTTAAGGAAGGGTAATCACGCTTTGCACATGCCCGGTACCGACACCGATACGAAGTCGAGAACAATACGACCCGTAACAATACGGCCTGTCATCATCAATCACTTGTTGCTCAATATTCCATAATTGATGTCCTTTCACCTTAAGCACTGGGTAATCATAGGCGTACGCATCGACCATACCTTGCTGGCGTGAGTCAAAGTCGCCGAGAATGGTAATCGGCCGCCCTTTGGCATAATCAGCAGGCTCCACAAACCCATCAAAAACGGCTTTAAAACGCCCGAGGGATGAGGCCTTAATATCGGGACGTCCCGCATCTGAGATTGGTAAAGCTACGATTTCTACAACCGAGTCAGACTCCCGGTTGTTGACACCGACAATCACCCCGCCTAAGCGCACTTCTTCGCCTCGTTGCGCCTCAGTCATTTTCGCCACAACTGGATATTCAGTCACGGGCTGATCCATGCGTCCTTTGAGTGTCTCCGGCAACGTTGAGCAGCCGGTTAAAACCAAGGCACCAAGAACGACTAGCCAATAAGGTTTCATACAACACGCTCCTTTTGTGCGCCATTAAACGTATATATCGACCCCAACCAAGCTCAACAGTTCCTCTCGCCGTGTTTGGTTTAACACGGCGAAGTAAGATTCCATTGCCTGCCGACCTCGACCATCAGGTAAATCATACTGCACCTGTTGCTGCGCTTGCTCAGCTTGCGCAACCGACACTGGGTCAACGCGCTGGCGAACCGCGTTGGCAACTTGCGTCGTCTTCGGCGTTTGCTTGCGTGTGGCTTTCTGTTTGTTTGCCGCACGCTGGGATTGATTCGATCGGGTCGTCTGTGGGGACGGTACACCGTTAATCGATACCATATTCGCTTCCTATGCTCACCGACCGACTACCGGCCTACTCTCGCCCGGGTAATTTCTTCCACGTGACTTTATCTCGCAAATAGGTGGGGCTGGCTAGCTCGGCGGCCACCGCTTCTCCTGACTGGTACGCGTGTTGTGCAATCGCGATCATATCTTGCGCTTGCGGGTACAACACGTCTGACCTGACGCTTTGCAATCCCAACTGGGCCTCTAGATCAGGATAGGCAGGCCAGCCGGTTCCTGCCAATGTCCAAACACCTTGGTTCGAGTGAGGTGAAAGCGCATCGGGTGCGACGACCACTTCCTCACCTAAACACTGCCAACGGCCTGTTTGTGTGCGTTGGTACTGACCGACATATAACTCGCCCATCCGCGCGTCAATCGCAGCGAGAACATGGGTTGCGCCGCTCAGTCGGTAGCTTTGTGCCGCCATCGCCTCTAGCGTCGACACGCCAATCATGGGCAAATCCGCGCCAAAAGCGAGTCCTTGGGCAATACCAATACCAATGCGTACACCGGTAAAACTGCCCGGCCCGCGGCCGAACGCCAACGCATCCACCTGGCTGAGTGCGACGCCGGCTTCTGCCAGGACTTCATCAACCATCGGCAGGATCTTATTCGTGTGTTCGCGTGGGGCGATTTCACTGCGTGAAATAACATGATCGCCACAACTAAGTGCCACTGAACAATTCTCCGTCGCCGTATCGACGGCAAGTATTTTTAGCGTCATTTAACCCTCTATAGGTTGATGTGATAAATGCGAGTGAACGGTTTTATTGTCCGCCTCTGAGGGCGACAAAAAATCGTCAATATGGTTAAGCTCCCGTGTCCGTGGGATAGCAGGTAAACTGCGTAAAAAGGTCGCGCCATAGGCACGGGTGACTAAGCGGTTATCACAGATAATCAATGCGCCATAGTCTTGTTGATCACGAATCAATCGCCCCACGCCTTGTTTAAGCGTGATCACTGCTTCGGGAATTTGTACCTGAGCGAAGGGATCGCCACCTTGCAATTTGCAGTCTTCAATGCGTGCTTTTAATAAAGGATCATCCGGCGACGCAAACGGCAACTTATCAATGATAACGCAACTCAAGGCCTGGCCTCGTACATCAATGCCTTCCCAAAATGCCCCTGTCGCCACCAGTAGCGCGTTACCTAAAGACAAGTATTCTGCCAGTAGGCGCTGTTTAGGCATTTCGCCTTGCATCAACACCGGTAATGACAACTGCTCGCGAAATAACGCCGAGAGCTCACGGACCATTTGGTGCGACGTGCAGAGAAAAAAGCAACGGCCTTGGTTACGTTCAATCACCGGCCCGAGCATGGCGGCCAATTTATTCGCACGGCGATAACTATTGGTCTCAGGGACATGACGTGGCACACACAATCGAGCTTGTTCTGGATAATTAAACGGGCTTTCCAGCGTCATTTGTTGTTTGGCATCGATCCCTAATCGGTGATTAAAGTGGCCAAAATCCCCCTCTACGGCCAAGGTGGCCGAGGTGAATATCCATGCACCGCCTTGTTCGGCCATTTGCTCACGAAAACGGTCCGCTACGGATAATGGCGTAATATTCAAGCTAAAATGATGGCGTGTACATTCATACCAGTAGGAATATCCGGTTATCGACGTATCGCGAAGGCGCGTTAATCGGGCTTTAAACAGCGTAATACGGTCAAATGCAGCATCCAATAACTGGCTTCGCCCAAGCGACAACTTGACAACGTCATGAACTAAATCGAGGGCATCGGACAGTCGCACCAGTTCTTTTTCAACCACGGGCGACGCTTGAAGCTCGCGCCAATTGCCTCGAAACCCTGGCTCCCCCATTACTAACCGCATATCCATCGCTGCTTGCGAGAGGCGATCGGCCACTTTTTCCAGTTGGCGGGTATCACGAAGTTCGGTCCGGTAGGCGATATGAATATCTTTCGCGGCATCTTGAAGCTGTCGGCTTGACAAAGACTGGCCAAAATACTGGCTGGCGATATCGGGCAATTGATGCGCTTCATCAAACACCATCACATCGGCATCTGGGATCAGTTCACCAAAGCCGGTTTCTTTGATGGCGACATCTGCCAAAAATAAATGATGATTCACCACCACCACATCGGCATCCATCGCGCGGCGCCGCGCTTTCACTACATAACAATCTTCATAGCTCGGGCAGTCTTTCCCCAGACAGTTATCATTGGTGGAGGTCACAACAGGAATGAGCGGACTGTCTTCGGCAAGCGCCTCACATTCACTCAAATCGCCCGATTCAGTATACGATGACCACTCACGAATTTTGACCAACTGACTCAGTTGTCCCGGTTCACTATCTGGGCGGTGACACTCGCTGATTTGCCGCTCTAAACGTTCAGGACAAAGATAATTGACCCGGCCTTTGAGTAGCGCCGTGGTACCGGTATAGCCCAGCGCAGACTTCATCAAGGGTAAATCGCGATGGTAGAGCTGCTCTTGCAGGTTTTTCGACCCGGTACTGATAATCGCTTTTTTGCCGCTTAACAACACCGGGGCCAGATAGGCATAGGTTTTCCCGGTTCCTGTGCCCGCTTCAACCACTAACTGGCCTTGTTCACGAATGGCCGTATCGACAGCGATCGCCATATCTGTTTGCGGTTGGCGAGGCACGAAGCCGTTAATGGCTTTAGCCAGCGCGCCCGTCTCTGAGAAAACCTTACGGATCATTGGATAAATACACAGGGGAAAGAGAGCATTATGCCAAACCCCCAAAATGGATCAAACCATTCAGGGTCGAAAGCCAAGATCACTGCGAAAATCACTTTGACCTAGCCCGCCAGACAGGGTAAAACCGAGGGTTTAATAATAAGCAGCACAGTATCAGCATGGAACGAAAAACACTACTCACGGATTGCCCTGACGCTCAAGGCTTAATCGCTACCATTACCAATATTTGCTACAAACACCAACTCAATATTATTCATAACCGCGAATACGTTGATCACGCCACCGGTCAGTTTTATATGCGCACCGAGCTGGAGGGAATTTTCAACGATCATACCTTGCTATTGGATCTTGACCACGCATTACCACCCGGCAGTCAGCGTCAATTAGTCAGTTCGCGTCGCAAACGTGTGGTGATCATGGTCACCAAAGAGTCGCATTGTCTCGGCGATATTTTGATGAAAGCGTATGACGGATCGCTCGATATAGAGATTGCCGCTGTGGTAGGGAATTACGATAAGTTACAGCCTTTAACCGAGCGGTTTGATATCCCGTTTCACTTTGTTAGCCATGAAGGATTAAGTCGCGACGAGCACGAGCAAGCGATGATTAAGGCCATTCAAGGCCACCAGCCTGATTATATTATTCTCGCCAAATATATGCGGGTGCTAACGCCAGATTTTGTCGCCCAATATCCGCATCGCATTATTAATATTCACCATAGCTTTTTGCCTGCCTTTATTGGTGCACGCCCCTATCATCAAGCCTTCGAGCGCGGGGTCAAAATCATTGGTGCGACCGCCCATTTCGTGACCAACGATTTGGATGAGGGCCCTATTATTGGCCAAGATGTGATTCATGTTGATCATAGCTTTAGCGCACAAGATATGGCAAAAGCTGGCCGGGACGTAGAAAAAAGCGTGCTCAGCCAAGCGATCGCTCGCGTTATCGACGATCGCGTCTTCGTACACGGCAATAAAACCGTGATTTTATAGCTCAGCCTCCTTATTCTCACCAAACTGCCATCGATTGCCAGCGCACCGGCGCTGGCCTCTACCTCATTGTTGAGATCATAAGAACCTGTGTAAGCAACTGGTTGATTTTATCTAAAAAGTGGTGTCATCTCGCACTACGACTTTGCCTTTAATGGCATCATAATTGGTAACCTCCGAGAGGGAAAAAAGGCTCGTTGTATTCCGGCGCGTAAAGATATCAAGGAAGGCGGTGAATAACTATTGCCAATGCCTGCTGTTTTATGGGTATCATTAGGGATCATCCGCGTCGATGAACGTCATGGTTCGCGACAATACAGCATCCCGCCAACACTGTGTTTGCACGCTTCATTCTCGCGCAATGCAGTGTTGGCGGATTCTTGTATTGATAAGCTGGAAACCCACATAACGGGTCATTCATAATCAGCCCGGCTAGTAGTAAAGGTAAGCAAGTGAATATTCAAAGTCTTCTTAACGAAAAAGTTTCTGCCGCCATGGTTGCGGCGGGTGCGCCTGAGGGCACACCAGCAGCAGTGCGTCAATCTGCAAAACCACAATTTGGTGATTATCAGGCCAATGGCGTGATGGGTGCAGCCAAAAAGATCGGGACGAACCCGCGTGAATTTGCCCAAAAGGTATTGGACGCGCTTGATCTCGGTGAGATGGCAAGTCGCGCAGAGATTGCCGGTCCAGGCTTTATCAATATCTTTTTAAACGATCAGTGGCTGGCTAAACAGGCGGATATCGCCCTGTCCGACGCTCACTTAGGTATCGAGAAACAAGATAAGCAAAATATTGTCGTCGATTACTCGGCACCTAACGTTGCTAAAGAAATGCACGTTGGTCATTTACGCTCCACCATTATCGGTGATGCGGTGGTGCGTACATTAGAGTTTTTGGGTCACAAGGTTACACGGGCCAACCACCTAGGTGATTGGGGAACGCAATTCGGTATGTTGATTGCTAACCTCGAGCTGCACGAGTCACGCGGTGATGATATCTCTATGGAGCTGGGCGATATTGAAAACTTCTATCGTGAGTCTAAAGCGCGCTACGATGAAGACGAAGCCTTTGCCGCCACCGCACGTGACTACGTGGTGCGATTGCAGCGTGGCGATGCCTATTGCAAAGAGAAGTGGGAAAAGCTCGTTAAAGTCACGTTAGAGCAGAACCAGCAGAACTATGACCGTCTAAACGTTTCCCTGACACCAAAAGATGTCATGGGCGAGAGCCTTTATAACGATATGCTGCCGGGTATTGTTGAAGACTTAAAAGCAAAAGGCATCGCGGTCGAAGACGATGGGGCTCAGGTGGTCTTTCTCGACGAATATAAAAATAAAGATGGCGAGCCGATGGGTGTGATCATCCAAAAACGTGATGGCGGCTTTCTTTATACCACCACCGACATTGCTTGCGCCAAGTATCGCTATGAACAATTTAACGCTGATCGCGTGATGTATTTCATTGATTCACGCCAGCATCAACACCTAATGCAAGCCTGGACCATTGTTCGTAAAGCCGAGTATGTTCCGGAAACCGTTAGCTTGGAGCACCATGCATTCGGCATGATGCTGGGTAAAGATGGCAAACCGTTTAAAACACGTGCGGGCGGCACAGTGCGTCTTGCTGACCTATTGGACGAAGCAGAAACGCGTGCCAAAGCACTGATTGCTGAAAAGAACCCTGATATGGATGCGGCCGAGCAAGCGAATATCGCGACGACGGTTGCGATGGCAGCGGTAAAATACTCCGATCTCTCCAAGCACCGTACTACCGATTATATTTTCGACTGGGATCATATGCTGGCCTTTGAGGGGAATACCGCGCCTTACATGCAATACGCATATACTCGCGTTGCCTCAGTCTTTGCAAAATCAGGCGTCGATCGGGATGCGCTTGACGGTGAGATGATCATTGAGCACGAAAAAGAAAAAGCATTGGTTGCTAAGCTACTGCAATTTGAAGAAGCCGTGAAATCTGTAGCCCGAGAAGGACAGCCGCACTTAATGTGTAGTTACCTCTTTGAGCTTGCAGGCTTGTTCTCTAGCTTTTATGAAGCTTGCCCAATCCTGCTCTCAGAAGGACACACTCGCCAAAGCCGCTTGCGCATGGCCGCACTCACTGCGAAAACCATCAAGCAAGGTTTGGCGCTATTGGGCATCAATACGCTTGAACGCATGTAATGGCTAAGCGGACGAGATAACCTAATAGTGAAGCCCACCTTGTCGGTGGGCTTTTTATTTGCCGTGACCCACTCGTCGGTTGTGATATAAGCTGGCGAGATTCATTTCAATACGGAGTGGCTATGTCTTTTTGTCTTCACCCTCGTTTAGCCGCTGACAGCGCGTATGTCGGCGATTTTGCATTATGCCAATTACGCCTTGCAGGCGCAGATTTTGGTCCATGGCTTTTGCTTATCCCTCGGGTAAGTGGCATCGAAGAAATCCATCATCTCAGCCCAAGCGATCAACAAACACTCTGGCAAGAGTCCGCCCTGGTCGCAAGCTGTCTAGAATCTCTTTTTGCTCCCGATAAGCTCAATATTGCAGCAATTGGTAATCTGGTCTCGCAGCTTCATCTCCATCATGTTGCGCGATTTCGCGACGATGCAGTATGGCCCAATCCAATCTGGGGGCACCTCCAGGCGACGCCGCGCTCACCGTCACAGCAAACAGCACTTGTGAGTCAGTTTAGAGAGGCGCTTGTTACTCAAGGATTAACGGTTTTGTCGTGATCACGTCACCCAGCATCCGAGGATTCCGCCAAGGCCTCCGTTGCACCCTCTCGTTTTTTAGTTTCACTCGGCACAGCGAGCGCTTGGTATTCAGTCCACATGGGTTTCAACGTGGACTGAAAAAGCGGATATGCACCGGCATGATCCAAGGGAAAATCAGTATGCTGCCCAACCTGGTGCCGTTGTTTGAACGCTAACCTAACTGCGGCTAATACAATACTGACAAAGAGTATCAGCATGACACCGCTCACCAGGTGAGGCAATATCGGCATAGAGACCCTCATATCCAGTACAGTATGCGACGCGCCATCACGCGGAATGGCAATCCGAAGCTGATAGTGCCCTCCGACCATATTCGCTAACGAGAAGGTTTCTCTTCCGGTTTGCTGCCAAGCGGCCAGCGGTTTAGCCAAAGACTGGCCAGATTGTCGGTAAGGGACCAATTGGTAATGAATACGAGAGACCTGACGCTCTGGCGGCCAGCTTCCCCAAGACACGTTAACCGGGCTTTTTTCGAGCAGTGTGATTGCGGTCTGCTGGCGTGGGCCAACACGCCAGCGCTTATGTTGCTGCCACAGAGCCCCGATCACCACCTGAGGCGGTTTACGCAGCGAAAACGCGAGTTGGTCGGTTTCAATCACGTACTTATTTTCAGCGTCCAGAATGGTCAACTGATGCGGGCGAGACGCAAAACAAGCCACTTGCTCAGACTCAGAAGGCAGTCGGAAAGTGCGGATAAAACCTCGTGGTGCAATGTGGATTAAAGCCTGATTACTATACGCCCAGATACCATCTCGATTTCCAGTGATACAGCGAAAGGCTTCATTCTCCAATGCTAGGTACGCCACCGAGGTTGAATCAGATAAGTTTGGGTTGTATTGATATAGCCCCTTGTTATTCACCAACCATACCCGCCCTTGCTCATCGGCATAGAGATCAACGATGGGTAGTAAGGCATCCATGAGCGGTATCGGCTGGAACTGATCATGACGATAACGCGTCAGCCCTTGGCGATGACGAATCCAAACACTCCCTCTGCCATCATCATAAAAGCCTAATATATCGCCCGCATCAGATTGCCAGTCGGTGCCATAATCGATAACCTTTTCAGATTCAGGCCAATAGCGAATGAGGCGATCCTTGAACGCCAGCCACATAACGCCATTTGAGTCGACATATAAATGCTGAGCCGAGAGTGACGAGAGAGACTCGGGGAGCGTGAGGTCAGCGCTTAAATTCCGCCAACCGCCTGAATACAGCCCCCGAGGATCACTACTGGCCAGAAAACCTTGTGTCATCGCTGTTGGCACATCCTGATGTTGATGCGAAATCCAGCGTTGCCCAGGCGCGCGATAACGGGTTGTCTTATCGGTTGAAAACCAGACGCCGCCCTCAAAGTCGCCCCACAAAAAGGTGACTGACTTTCCCGGTATTAACCGAGCGCCGGGCTGCCACACGGGCGTTGCTTCCCCGCCAATAGAGAGAAAATAGACGCCATCGGCACGCGCCGCCCAAAGCCCACCGGAGCCAACCGTTAGGCGCTGGTAACCCCCTTGGGTATTAAGTAGATGCTGTGCTTGAACCGCACGGTCTGATAACGCTAAGAGGTAGACACCTCGTTCAGTACTGACCCAAGCTCTATCTCCCTTTGCCGTTATCGCAGTCACAGAGCTTGTAAAGCGCGTGAGTTGGCGAATACCGTCATCGGTAAGCTGATACAAACCTTTGCCGATCGCGACTAATCGGTGCTCAGCGGTAAGCCAAGTATGGTCCGCACGCCATTGACCAGCTCGCCAAATACGAAATTGATTCTCTTTAACGTGATAACGGCTTAATTGTCCATCTTGGATATACCACAGCGTGTTATTCACCGCGGCTAATCGAGGTTGACTCTCGCCGCGTGTGTCTTTGCCGCTGTCTGACAACTTATATTGGATTAGCGTATTGTCACCCGTGCGAAAGCGATAAATACCTCGTTGGCCCGCAAGCCATAACGTTTGGTGGGCATAGGCGATGGTCACTATTTTTTCGTCAGGTAAGGTCAGCGTTTCGTCTAGAGGGTGGGATTGTTGTCCATCGAAGAAATAAATATCGCCTTGATTATTAAGCAGCCACATACCGCCTGAGGGTTGGACCGCGACATCACGCACATCACCAAGCGCACTGAGCCCCGGATAAGATTGAAATGACGTTTGTAGTGGTTCGTGCGCATGCAAAGGCAGACAAAGGAGAACAAGAGCCAACCATAAAAAACAAAGACATTGGCGTTTCATGTATAAAATGCGAGACAGGGTTGCAGGGTTAAGCCTTGTAGTGTCCTGCTAGTCACTACGAAAGAAAACCCTGCCTCCCCAAATGTGAGCGAGTCCTCACATTTTTAATATTTATTACCCATTAAGACGCTGCTCCAATGCTTGCTGCGCATGTTTTGCTTGACGCTGAAACTCACCTCTCTCCTGACTCGGCACGGGATGAGCTTCGGGCAACGGCACTTTCATGGGATTCACAGGGTGGCCGTACTTTAATAACTCAAAATGCAGGTGTGGGCCGGTCGAGCGTCCCGTGTTGCCACTGAGCGCAATCCGTTGTCCCATTGATACGTGGTCGCCAGGTTTCACCAAAATCCGGTGTAAATGGAGATAACGGGTTGAGTATTCACGACCATGTTTGATGACAACATAGTTTCCTGCTAACGGGTGTTTGCGCGCTTTCACCACCACGCCATCACCTGCCGCTAGCACCGACGTCCCAACGGGGGTAGCAAAGTCGGTCCCGTTATGCGGAGAAATACGCCCCGTAATGGGATGCTTGCGGTGAGGATCAAACGATGAGCTAATCCGGTAGCGTTTCGCCGTAGGGATGCGGCGCAGGGCACGATCTAAGCTTTGCCCTTGCTCATCATAAAAACGGCCATCCGTATGTCGATAAATGAAGATATCACGATCTCCCGCTCGATAGAGCATGGCGGATATATCTCCAGATGAGACCGGTTTATTGTCAATAAACTCTTTATCCACCTGAATCGCAAACTGATCGCCTCGATGCGATTGGCGTCCAAAGTCAAACCGCCATTGTAATGCCGAAACCAGGTTTTGAATTTGATTAGGGGTTAGCCCCGCTTGGCGAGCTTGTTGGTAAAAACTGCTGTTGACACGACCAATCACGGTGACTTTTTCACGATCCCCTTTGGTTTCTAAACGCGCATACGCTACCTTCCCCTGCTCAAAACGATACTGATCCCGGTATTTGAGCGATTGGTATAGGGTGAACGTTAATAACCGTCCTTGTTCATCGACCTGCCATTCCATGTTTTGACCACGACGGATGTCACCCACGCGTTCATTTTCATCAAGCATTTGATAAAGCTGGCTGATCGGAAGTCCGTATTGGGAAAAAATACCTCCCAACGTATCGCCGGCAGCCACCGTGTGTTGGTGGGTGCGCGGTGCTTCCGAGGTGATGTCTTTTTCTAATGCATCTTCCGGTACGCGAAGTGCAGGATCATCGGCATCCAGACCCTGTTCGATAGGCTCACTGTGCTCGACGGAGGTGATATTTTGCGTATCGTTCGGGATAGGTATCGGTTGGCGATCACGTGAAGAGGAAAAAGGATGGGGCTGCCACATCAAGGCAGCGCCAACTAAAAGAGATAATGATGCGAGTGCTAGCTTGTGCTGGCGTGGTAGCCGAGCCGTAGCAGCTAACCAGTTAGTGAGTAGTTTCATGCTTTAAACAACGTGCGAAACGATTTCCCATATCTTTTAAAAACACCTGATAGGCATCAGGCGTTACCTGAATTGACGTCGCCAATGGATCGAGTTCGAGGACATTGACGTCATTATGTCGGGTCACAGCATCAATCAGTGCAGGATTAAACTGCGGCTCAGTGAAGATACAGGTCGCATCATGATTAAGCAATCCTCGGCGAATGGTTACTAACGTCTTAGCGCCCGGTTTTTGGCTTGGATCCACGGTAAAATGGCCGGTTTTCTCGAGGCCAAAGGCCGTTTCAAAGTAGCCATAGGCATCATGAAAGACAAAGTAGCCTGACTGCATATGCGTGGATAACTCATCTTCAATATCCGCGACGGTTTGGGTTAGCTGGGTATTAAAACGGTTAAGGTTAGCCCGATAGATCGCCGCTTTATCCGGCGCCGCCTCAATTAAAGCCGCGGTAATCGCTTGCGCGGCTACCCGTGTGGTGTCTGGACCCAACCACAGATGAGGGTCGATGTTATGTTCACCGTGATCATGGCCATGATGATCATGGGCGCCGTCAAAATCACGCAGTGGCATCCCCTCAATCTGAGATAGCGTCAGCACCGAGGGCTTATCGGTTAATAACTTATCGAGAAACAGTTCGAGTTCGGGCCCGACCCATAGGGTAATATCGGCTTGATTCAACGCGCGAATATCCGAAGGTTTCAGGGCGTAGCCATGCGGTGATGCGCCAGGAGGTAGCAGCACGTCTAAACGATCATCATCGGCAATGAGTCCTGCCGTAATAAGCTGAAGCGGTTTAATGGTTGTCATCACCGTGATCGCGTGAGCCGGCATCACCAGCAATAGCGCAAAAAGTCCACCAATAATACGAGCTGTCATCATTCCTCTCATTCTTTTGTTTTCTCGACGGGCAGAAATGTTATATTATAACAATTCCAATTCACAATGCTTTTTTTCACTATGACAAATTCGCTAGTCTCGCTTGACGCGGTGACGGTGACCTATAACGGCCGAAATGTGCTGGACAAGGTCTCTATGCAATTAAAACGAGGACAGATTACCACGCTCATTGGTCCAAATGGCGCGGGGAAATCAACCTTAGTCAAAGCATTAATTGGTTTAGTGAAGCCCGCAGCGGGTATAGTTCACGTCGCTAAAGGGGTGAAGATAGGCTATGTGCCACAAAAACTTCAGCTTAACCAGMCACTGCCTTTGACGGTTGACCGATTTATTCGCCTAGGAACACGCTATACCAATTCCCAAATTGATCACGCGTTGAAAACCGTCAACGCAGAATCATTGCAATACGCCAATATGCACACGCTTTCGGGCGGTGAAACACAACGTGTTCTTTTGGCGCGTGCGATCTTAAAACAGCCGGATGTGCTGGTGTTAGATGAACCGGTGCAAGGGGTCGATGTCAGCGGCCAATTAGAAATGTATAGCCTCATCGCGCACCTGCGCGATACACTAGAATGCGCGGTATTAATGGTGTCACACGATTTGCATTTAGTCATGGCCAAGACCGATGACGTCATTTGCCTTCAACACCATGTGTGCTGCTCTGGCGCACCCGACGCCATATCTCAGCATCCATCGTATGTCGCGATGTTTGGTCGTCAAACCAGTGAACAACTGGCGTTATATCATCACCACCATCATCACCAACATGATCTTGCAGGCCAGCCTGTAAGCTGTGATCACCAAGAGCACCACCATGATTGAGTTCCTTCTTGCCCCTATTATGGGTGGCCTACTTATCGCTGCCATTGCTGGGCCATTAGGCTCTTTTGTGGTCTGGCGTCGGATGGCCTATTTCGGCGATACCTTAGCACACGCTTCATTACTTGGGCTCGCGCTTGGGTTTTTGCTCCAAATTGACTTAAATCTCGCGCTGGTAGTGACGTGTTTGCTTCTCGCGATCTTGTTGGTTGGTCTGCAACGCCAACATCTGGTTTCTACCGATACCTTACTCGGGATATTGGCACACAGCGCTCTGTCTTTGGGCTTAGTGGCGGTCAGCTTTTTAGACAACATGCGGGTTGATTTGATGGCCTATTTGTTTGGCGATCTGCTGGCGGTTTCGTTTTCTGACCTTACCTGGCTCGCGGTCGGCGCCTGCTTTACGCTTGCTGTACTGGGATATTATTGGGAACAACTTCTATCGATGACCGTCAGTGAAGAGCTGGCTAAAGTCGAAGGGATAGCGGTCGAAAGACTGCGGCTTTTATTGATGCTATTGATTGGTTTAGTGATCGCATTGGCGATGAAGTTTGTTGGCGCGCTGATTATTACATCCATGCTGATCATTCCCGCTGCAACAGCCCGCCGACTGGCGTCTACGCCAGAGCAAATGGCTGCTTTTGCTAGCCTGATTGGCATGTTCGCCGTGATGCTGGGTATGGCTGGATCCTGGTTTTATGATACGCCCGCAGGGCCGTCAGTAGTGGTTGCTGCAGCCAGTGTATTTATGCTCACGCAGCTGGTCCCCTCTCGCGCCGTTACCTGAGTATCTGCGACCATGGCCTGAATGCGATCATACTCTGAATGCGATCATAGCCTGAATACGATCATAGCTTGAAGACGATCATAGTCTGAACGAGTCTAAACGTTAAACACGTTTATGCTGTTAAAACGCGCAGGCCTTTGCTAACGCCTTAACGTCTTCCCTGTAACGACAAAAGCCGCTCACATGAGCGGCTTTGGGCTTTGCGTGACTGGAAAATTACATTACCAGTTGGTTTTTTCACGTAGTGCTTTGCCAATATCGGCCAAGCTTTTCACTGTTGTCACGCCTGCCGCTTCCAAGGCCGCAAATTTATCGTCTGCGGTACCTTTACCACCAGAAATGATTGCACCCGCATGGCCCATACGTTTGCCTGGAGGCGCAGTCACACCAGCAATATAAGCCACAACCGGCTTGGTAACATTCGCTTTAATGTACGCGGCGGCTTCTTCTTCGGCGGTACCACCGATTTCACCAATCATTACAATTGCTTCGGTGGCAGGATCCTTTTCGAACATCGCGAGGATGTCGATAAAGTTGGAGCCTGGAATCGGATCACCACCAATTCCAACGCACGTTGATTGGCCAAAGCCTTCATCGGTTGTTTGTTTTACCGCTTCATAAGTCAAGGTGCCTGAGCGTGAAACAATGCCTACCTTACCCGACTGATGGATATGTCCTGGCATAATGCCAATCTTAGACTCATCGGGGGTAATCACACCGGGGCAGTTAGGGCCGATCATTCGCACCCCTGCTTGATCCAGTTTCACTTTCACTTCCAGCATATCCAGCGTTGGAATACCTTCGGTAATACAGACGATCAGCTCAATCCCGGCGTCAATCGCTTCTAAAATGGCATCTTTACAAAAAGGCGCTGGCACATAAATGACCGAGGCAGTGGCGCCGGTCGCTTCAACCGCGTCTGCCACGGTATTAAAGACCGGAAGGCCGAGGTGAGTCGTGCCGCCTTTGCCCGGTGATACGCCACCGACCATTTGGGTTCCATATTCAATCGCCTGCTCGGAATGGAAGGTTCCTTGACCGCCCGTAAATCCTTGGCAGATAACTTTGGTTTCTTTATTGATCAGCACTGACATTGTTATTTACCCTCCGCGGCAGCAACGACTTTCTGTGCGGCTTCGGTTAGCGATGTTGCCGCAATGATGTTCAAACCACTATCGGCCAGTTTTTTGGCGCCTAAGTCTGCGTTATTCCCCTCAAGGCGAACCACAACAGGCACTTTAACGCCGACTTCTTCAACCGCACCAATAATGCCATCTGCAATCAGATCACAGCGCACAATGCCGCCAAAGATGTTCACCAATACCGCCTTTACGTTGCTATCAGACAGAATGATTTTAAAGGCTTCTGTCACACGCTCTTTTGTCGCACCGCCTCCCACATCGAGGAAGTTGGCAGGGCTGCCACCGTGCAAGTTAACAATGTCCATGGTCCCCATTGCCAAGCCAGCACCATTCACCATACAACCAATGTTGCCGTCTAGCGCAACATAGTTCAGCTCCCACTGTGCCGCATGCGCTTCGCGCTCATCGTCTTGACTCGGGTCGTGCATCGCACGCACCTTCGGCTGACGATATACCGCATTACTGTCAATCGCTAGCTTTGCATCCAAGCAATGCAAATCGCCTTGTTCAGTAATCACCAGCGGGTTTACCTCAACCAAGGCAACATCTTTATCCAAGAACAGTTGACCAATCCCGACAAAGATCTTAGTGAACTGCTTGATTTGCTCACCTTCTAAGCCAAGTTTAAATGCCAGTTGGCGACCCTGGTAAGGTTGTGGGCCAACCAAAGGATCAATCGATGCTTTGTGAATCAGCTCTGGCGTTTCTTCGGCGACTTTTTCTATTTCAACACCGCCTTCGGTGGATGCCATGAAAACAACGCGACGCGAGCCACGGTCGACCACGGCGCCCAGGTAAAGCTCTTTAGCGATATCGGTGCAAGACTCAACCAAAATTTTGCTGACTGGTTGGCCATTCTCGTCCGTTTGAAATGTCACTAGGTTTTTACCCAGCCATTTCTGTGCAAATTCGCGGATTTCTTCTTTTGAGTTCGCGAGTTTCACCCCGCCCGCTTTTCCGCGGCCACCGGCGTGAACTTGACATTTCACAACCCATTTGTTGCCGCCAATTTTATCGGCTGCTTCAGCAGCTTCTTGTGGTGTATCGCAGGCATAGCCCTCTGAAACTGGTAGACCATATTCAGCGAACAGCTGCTTTGACTGATATTCGTGCAGATTCATGATGTTCTATCCGTGTTAGTGTCCATTATTGTATCTTTATGCTTTCCAAAGAAGGGGACCTCCGTCCCCTTCAAAACGGTTTATTTCCCTCAAAATGAGGTCGATAACACCATTAAACGTCTAGGAGTAGACGTGTTGGGTCTTCAAGGAGCTCTTTGATGGTGACCAAGAAACCAACCGACTCACGACCGTCAATAAGGCGGTGATCATAGGAAAGCGCAAGGTACATCATCGGCAAGATTTCAACCTTGCCATCTACCGCCATTGGGCGATCTTGAATTTTATGCATGCCAAGAATGGCAGATTGAGGTGGGTTAATGATCGGCGTTGACATTAATGAGCCGAACACACCGCCATTGGTCAGGGTAAAGTTACCTCCGGTGAGTTCATCAACGGTCAACTTGCCGTCACGCCCCTTTATGGCTAAGTCACGAATACCTTTTTCGATATCGGCAAAGCCTAGTTTGTCGCAGTCGCGTAGTACAGGCGTTACCAGACCACGCGGGGTAGAAACCGCCATGCTGACGTCAAAATAGTTGTGATACACAATCTCATCACCATCTATTGACGCATTCACTTCTGGATAACGTTTAAGGGCTTCAACGACCGCTTTGACATAAAAAGACATGAAACCAAGGCGAATATCATGACGCTTTTCAAACGAATCACGGTACTGCTTACGCAGTTCCATAATTGGCTTCATATTCACTTCGTTAAATGTAGTTAGCATCGCGGTGCTGTTTTTTGCTTCGAGCAGACGTTCTGCCACGCGCTTACGCAAACGCGTCATCGGCACACGCTTCTCGCCTCGCTCTGCCACTGGCGGCACATCTTGGGTCGCCGCTTTCTGCTCACTGCTTTGCGCGGGCTGCTTCTTCAGGTGCGCTTCCACATCTTCTCGGGTAATGCGTCCGCCTACACCCGTGCCTTTCACCGCATCCGAAGAAAGATCATGTTCAGCCAATAAGCGACGGACGGCAGGGCTCAGAGAGTCATTGCTCTCTTCTTCTAGCGACGCAGTGTGGCGCTTATCCGGTGATGCCTCTGATTCAGCGGGCACATCTTTGGTTGGTTCACCCGCGACAGCCCCTTCTTTCAGCTTGGCGATCGCTTGTTTGCCCAGCACGGTTGACCCTTCATCTTCAATGATAGATTCCAGTACCCCATCTGCAGGAGCGGGAACTTCTAGCACGACCTTATCTGTTTCAATATCAACCAGTACTTCGTCACGGGTTACCGAGTCACCTGGCTGTTTATGCCATGTGGCAATCGTTGCGTCAGCCACAGATTCGGGTAAATCGGGAACCAGAATTTCGATTGTCATATCGTATTTATCCTTAATGTTCTAGTTCTTACTTTAGGGTCAGAGCGTCTTGTACTAACGCTTTTTGTTGTTTCTGGTGTACAGACATATAACCTACCGCTGGCGATGCCGAGGCGGCACGCCCAGCGTAGCTGAGTGTGGCACCATCCGGTAAGGCTGCACGGAAATTGTGCTGGCTGCTGTACCAAGCCCCTTGGTTTTGTGGCTCTTCTTGACACCATACAAAGTCTTTTGCGTTGCCGTAAGGCGCAATCACTTCTTTCACCGCCTCAAGCGGGAACGGATAAAGTTGCTCGATACGAACAATGGCTACGTCATCGATTTCTTGCTCGCGGCGTGCTTTCAGCAAATCGTAATAGACCTTACCGGCACACATAACTACCCGTTTCACCTTGCTTGGATCCAGATCATCCATTTCACCGATAGCGGGTTGGAAATCGCCCTCTGTCAGATCTTCTAGACTGGATACGCAAAGCGGATGGCGTAGCAAGGATTTAGGTGACATAACCACCAATGGTCGACGCATCGGGCGAACAACTTGACGGCGTAACATATGATAAACCTGAGCGGGGCTCGAGGGCACCACGACCTGCATATTTTGCTCGGCGCATAATTGCAAATACCGCTCTAAGCGCGCGGAAGAGTGCTCAGGGCCCTGCCCTTCATAACCGTGAGGGAGCAACATGGTTAAACCACACATCCGGCGCCACTTCTGCTCGCCAGAGCTGATGAACTGGTCAATCACAACTTGCGCGCCATTACCAAAATCGCCAAATTGCGCTTCCCATACCGTTAAGCCACCCGGCTCTGCGGTCGCATAGCCATACTCAAATGCCACGACGGCCGCTTCAGACAACACAGAGTCATAAATTTCGAACGGCCCTTGCTTATTATGGATATTGGCAAGGGGGACATAGGTACTGCCATCGCCTTGGTTATGTAACACCGCGTGACGATGGAAGAAAGTACCACGACCAGTATCTTGGCCCGTAATACGAACACGCTTGCCGTCGTCCACCAGCGTGGCATAGGCCAATGTCTCGGCCATCCCCCAGTCAACAGGTTTTTCACCATCAATTATTGCTTTACGATCTTTGTAAAGCTTACCGACTCGGCTGTGTAGCGTATGGCTATCTGGCAATTGACAGATACGGTTACCAAGCTCTTTCAGCCGTTTGGCATCAAACTTGTTCGCCCACTCAACCGTCCAGTCGTGGCCGAGATAAGGGGTCCAGTCGACCGAGTGCAACACCATTGGGCGCCACTCTTTCACTACGCATTCACCGCTATCCAACAGATCGCGGTATTCGTTGATCAATTCGGTCGCTTTTTCTAGGTTAGCAATGCCTTGTTGATCAAGTACATCCGCATAGAGTTTGCGCGGCGTCGGATGTTTTTTGATCTTCTGGTACATCATCGGCTGCGTGGCATTCGGTTCATCCGCTTCGTTATGGCCATGACGGCGATAACAGACCAAATCAATGACCACATCGCGTTGAAACTCATTACGAAAATCAAGCGCTAAACGCGACACAAATGCTACCGCTTCGGGATCGTCGGCATTGACGTGGAAAATCGGCGCCTGAACCATTTTCGCGATATCGGTGCAGTACTGGGTTGAGCGAGAATCTGCCGGATTTGAGGTTGTAAAACCAATCTGATTGTTCACCACAATCCGCACCGTGCCGCCCACTTGGAAGCCCCGCGCTTGAGACATATTAAAGGTCTCTTGCACCACGCCTTGTCCCGCAATCGACGCATCGCCATGAATGGTGATCGGCAGTACGCTTGAGCCTGTGCTGTCTTCGAGTCGGTCTTGACGCGCACGCACGGAGCCCATGACCACTGGATTAACAATTTCAAGGTGTGACGGGTTGAACGCCAAAGCAAGATGAACGTCACCACCTGGGGTCGCAAAGTCAGACGAGAACCCCTGATGATATTTCACATCACCGGTTCCCCAACTTTCATCTTGTTTCCCTGCGAACTCATCGAATAACTCTGACGGCTTTTTGCCTAGCACATTGACTAAAACATTGAGTCGACCACGGTGAGCCATCCCAACAACCACTTCACGCCCACCTTTACTCCCCGCATGGCGAATAAGCTCTTTGAGCATAGGAATGAGCGAGTCGCCCCCTTCAAGCGAGAAACGTTTTGCCCCAGGGAATTTAGCCCCCAAATACCGTTCAAGGCCTTCTGCTGCCGTTAGCTCTTCCAAAAAGGTGAGCTTCTCTTCCTCGCTAAATTGTGGCTGTCCCACAACTGATTCGAGGCGGCTTTGAATCCAACGCTTTTCTTCGGTATCTGTAATGTGCATGTACTCAGCACCAATTGACCCGCAATAGGTCTTTTGCAGTGCGTCATACAACTCACCTAATTGCATATTGTCTTTGCCAATTGCAAATGAGCCGACATTAAAGGTTTCGTTAAAATCCTGCTCGTTAAGAGAATGGAAGTCAGGTGACAAATCGGGGACAGGTTTACGTTTCCATAATCCGAGGGGGTCTAAACTGGCCTGTTGATGGCCACGGAAACGGAACGCATTGATCAGTTGAAGAACTTTGACTTGTTTCGCGTCTACATCTGGATCATTGACTGAAGCACTTGCACGCGATGTATCGGTAGCTAAGCGTCGAAAGTAATCGCGAACTCGAGAGTGGGGTTGTTCTACCGCGGTATCACTCACCACTGGTAGCTGGTCAAAGACCGCTCTCCATTCTTGATCAACTAACTCCGGGTCACTGAGGTACATTTCGTAGAGATCTTCTACGTACGTTGCATTGGCGCCAGCCAAATGAGAAGACTCTAACCAAGCCTTCATCACGCCATTTTGCATTGTTATCCCTTAACCACTAGTTATTTATCCAAACACCGGTTCTAAGCCGGGTTACCTGTTATTAAGCCCCGTCCTAGAACGGGGCATTTTTTATCTACGTTATTGGTTCAGCGTTTTAAACGCCGCGCTGAATCAGCATTGACTTAATGTGCCCAATTGCCTTGGTTGGATTAAGCCCTTTTGGACATACACTGACACAGTTCATTATTCCGTGGCAACGGAAGACACTAAAAGCGTCGTCTAGATCAGATAACCGTTCTTCAGTTGCCGTATCACGGCTATCTGCTAGCCAGCGATAGGCAGCAAGAAGGCCTGCAGGGCCGACGAACTTGTCAGGGTTCCACCAAAAAGACGGGCAAGAGGTGCTACAGCAAGCACACATGATGCACTCATACAAACCATCAAGCTCTGCTCTATCTTCCGGCGCTTGAAGGTTCTCACGCGACGGTGGTGTCTCATCGTTGATCAAATAAGGTTTGACGCGCTCGTAGTTCTCATAGAACTGCCCCATATCGATAATGAGATCACGCACTACGGGCAAACCAGGCAACGGACGGATAACAATCTCCGACTTATCCATTAGCGAGGATAAAGGCGTGATGCATGCCAGCCCATTTTTACCGTTCATATTGACACCGTCAGAGCCACAGACCCCCTCTCGACACGAGCGACGGAATGACAGGGTTGGATCCTGCTCTTTGAGTTGAAACAGCGCATCCAAAAGCATCATATCTGACCCTTCAGGGACGTCGAGTGTGTAATCCTTCATGTATGGCGCATCGTCCACATCTGGATTATAGCGATAGACTGAAAAATTAACGTTCATCGTTTCGACCCCCTTAATAAGTACGTGCTTTCGGTGGGAAAGCGTCACGATGCACAGGCGCCATATTGACGTCGCGCTTGGACATGGTTTCCGTTTCTGGGTTATAAATGGAGTGACACAACCAATTCTCGTCATCACGCTCTTGGTAGTCGAAGCGCGCATGAGCACCACGGCTTTCCGTCCGATAATACGCGGAGACCGCCGTTGAATAGGCAGTTTCCATCAGGTTCTCCAGCTCCAAACACTCGACGCGCTGGGTGTTAAACTCTGTTGATGTATCATCAAGGCGTGCTGTTTTGAGTCGCTCACGGATAGCATCCAACTCTTTCAGCCCTTTTTCCATCGCTTCACCTTCTCGGAACACCGAAAAGTTTTCTTGCATACACGCTTGAAGGTCTTTGCGAATTTCTACTGGGTCTTCACCCTGCTGAGTACTATTCCAGCGATTGACGCGAGCCAGAGAGGCTTCAATGTCTGATTCACTGGCGTCTCTTGCTTCCACCTGCGCTGCCAAGGTTTCCCCTAGGTGTAACCCTGTTGCACGGCCGAAGACAACCAAGTCTAAGAGCGAGTTGCCCCCTAAGCGGTTGGCGCCATGTACAGAGACACTGGCGATTTCACCGCAGGCAAAAAGCCCTTGAACTTCGATATCATTGCCCAGTGGATCTTGTTTAATGGCTTGGCCGGATACTTGCGTTGGAATGCCTCCCATCATGTAGTGACACGTTGGGATAACAGGAATCGGCTCTTTGATCGGGTCGACATGTGCAAAAGTGCGCGACAAATCCAAGATACCCGGCAAGCGCGATTCCAGTACATCTTTGCCGAGATGGTCGAGCTTCAGCTTAATGTGTGGGCCCCATGGCCCCTCACAGCCGCGTCCTTCTCGGATCTCGATCATCATTGATCGGGCAACCACGTCACGACCCGCAAGGTCTTTTGCATTAGGCGCATAACGCTCCATGAAGCGTTCACCATCTTTATTAAGTAGATAGCCACCCTCACCACGACAGCCTTCTGTCACCAAGACACCGGCACCCGCAATGCCTGTGGGGTGGAATTGCCACATTTCCATGTCCTGCATCGGTACGCCAGCACGGAGCGCCATACCGACACCATCCCCGGTATTGATGTGCGCGTTGGTGGTTGACTGATAAATACGGCCTGCGCCCCCAGTCGCCAACACGGTTGCTTTCGATTTGAAGTAACAAATCTCACCCGTTTCCATGCACATCGCCGTTGCACCGACAATCACTCCATCTTGGTTTTTGACCAGATCAAGGGCATACCACTCTGAAAAAATCGTCGTTTTGTTTTTGATGTTTTGTTGGTAGAGCGTATGCAATAAGGCATGGCCAGTTCGGTCTGCTGCCGCGGCGGTACGTGCCGCTTGCTCGCCCCCAAATTCTTTTGATTGACCGCCAAAGGGTCGTTGATAGATCGAACCATCTTCAAAGCGAGAAAAGGGTAATCCCATTTTCTCTAGCTCAATGACTGACTGCGGGCCTGTTTTACACATGTATTCGATAGCGTCTTGATCACCAATATAATCGGAGCCTTTGACGGTATCGTACATATGCCATTGCCAATTATCCTTGTGCGAGTTACCCAGTGCCACTGTAATCCCGCCCTGTGCTGACACAGTATGAGAGCGAGTTGGGAACACTTTAGATAACAGCGCACACGTTAGGCCCTGCTCGGATATTTGCAGTGCCGCGCGCATACCGGCGCCACCTGCTCCAATAACGATTGCATCAAATTCGCGAACTGGAATACTCACTTACACACCCCACAATACAAAGAAACCGGCAAACACATAGATGAGAAGCGTGGCGACAACAGCAAGCTGTAATACACCGCGCAGCAAGGCTGGCTTGATATAATCAGTCAACACCTGCCACATCCCAATCCAGCCGTGGATCAGCACAGAGACCAGGGCCAACATGGTAAAGACCTTCGTGCTGGTCTGGCCGAAAAACGCTGTCCATGAGGCATACGTAATCTCAGGGCCAAAGACGGCAAAACCGACCATATAAAGTGTGTAAAGTGTGATGAGAATCGCAGTAGCTCGGACCAGCACATAATCGTGCACACCGTTGCGACCCACCGATGAAATATTTTTTGTTACCATACTAAAACCCCCGCCAACACAGCTAGCACGCCTGCAATTACAAACGAGACTTGGGCACTTTTTGCCCCCGACTCCAGCTCTTCAAAGTAACCCAGGTCTTGGATTAAATGACGAATCCCGCCAACGATGTGATAAGCCAGCGCCGTCAAAATGCCCCAAAGTACGAGCTTGACGAAGAAGGTATCGAGTATCGCAGCAGCAGATTGAAATCCATCAGGAGAAGAGAGAGACAGGCTAAGCAGCCACAGTAGGATGGCGATCGAAACAAAGGTGATCACACCTGATATCCGATGCAAAATAGACGCAATCGCTGTAATGGGGAAGCGAATCGTCTTAAGGTCGAGGTTTACGGGTCTTGACTTTCTTTCTTTCACGATATTGCCCACTCAGCTCTATTGAGCATTTATAGTTATTACACTCTCTGAACCTCAGTACTCAAAGCGTAAGACCTGCAACATCTGCGTAACGCGCTTCATGTACCTTATTGCTTATAACTGCAATTTTCGGTGAATGGATCACGTCAGTTAGGAAAGGTGTTTGAGCCCCTAAACGCTCTAGGATACTGATTTGCCCAGAGACCTCAAAAAAGTATACGTGGCGTAACAGACAATTACAAACGCACAAAATTGACCGGAATCTCACAACAGATATTTAACCCCCATTGCAAATAAGTTATTAACTAACGCACATAAGTTATTAACTGACGCACACATCGATAGGTTAAAAATTGACATAATAGAGGTCGATCGGTAAAACGGTCGGGTCCGTATCCTGGATGGGATTATAAAATAACAAAGGAGATTGTTATGGCAGAGAAGAAAGCTACCCTACATATCGAAGGGAAAGCACCAATCGAACTGCCGATTATCGGAGGCACTGTCGGCCCGGATGTGATCGATGTGCGCAAGCTAGTCAATGAAGGTTACTTCACGTTTGATCCAGGGTTTGTTGCGACAGGATCTTGCGATTCGCAAATCACCTACATCGACGGCGAAGCGGGTGTTTTACTGCACCGTGGTTTTCCGATAGATCAACTTGCCAATAACGCTGATTACTTAGAAGTCTGTTACATCCTGCTCTACGGCGAAGTCCCTACAAAAAAACAATACGATGGTTTTCGTTCTATGATCGTGCGCCACACCATGGTTCACGAACAAATCGCGAGTTTCTTCCATGGTTTCCGTCGTGATGCTCACCCTATGGCCGTTATGGTCGGGGTTGTAGGGGCGCTTGCCGCGTTCTACCACGATTCTCTCGACATCAACAATGATAAACACCGTGAAATTACGGCGTTTCGTTTGCTGTCGAAGATGCCTACCCTGGCGGCTATGTGTTACAAGTATTCGATTGGCCAGCCATTTATTTATCCACGTAACGATCTGGACTACGCAGAGAACTTCCTTCATATGATGTTTGCCACACCATGTGAAGAATATGAGGTGAATCCGGTAGTTGCGCGCGCGATGGATAAGATTTTCACCCTACACGCGGATCATGAGCAAAACGCCTCAACATCCACGGTACGCCTAGCGGGATCATCGGGAGCCAATCCGTTTGCTTGTATTGCTGCCGGTATCGCGTCCTTGTGGGGGCCGGCACATGGCGGGGCCAATGAAGCTTGCTTGCGCATGCTCGAGCAAATCGGCCATGTCGATAATATTCCTGAGTACATTGAACGCGCTAAGGATAAAGATGATCCTTTCCGCTTAATGGGCTTTGGTCACCGGGTTTATAAAAACTATGACCCACGTGCAACGGTCATGCGCGAAGCATGTCATGAAGTGCTTGAAGAGCTACAAATTCAAGACCCGTTATTGGATGTGGCGATGGAGTTAGAACGCATCGCACTCTCCGATCAATACTTCATCGACAAGAAATTGTATCCGAATGTCGATTTCTACTCGGGCATCATCCTCAAAGCCATCGGTATTCCAACATCGATGTTTACCGTTATCTTCGCGATGTCGCGGACGATCGGTTGGATTGCTCATTGGAACGAAATGCATACGGATCCACACAAGCGCATTGGTCGTCCACGCCAGCTTTACTCAGGCTATACCCAGCGTGAATTCACGCCAATGGATAAACGCGATTAACTGCGACACCTTGATGATAGAGCTAACGAAGCCGCCTCGATAGGCGGCTTTTTTTATGCCGGATTGTCGATATCGACAAAGTGCGTGGTAAGCCCATGATGGTCAGCTAACCACTCACCCAACGCTTTAACCCCATAACGTTCTGTTGCATGGTGCCCCGCGGCAACATAATGCACACCCTGCTCGCGCGCTGAAAACGTGGTTCGCTCAGAAATTTCACCCGATAAATACGCATCCATGCCTTGCTCGGCGGCTAAGTCGATAAAGTCTTGCGCCCCTCCCGTGCACAGACCGACGGTCTCTATCCGTGCTGTCCTGCCACCGTCAACGACAAGTGGCGTTCGGTTAAGCACGGTCGCAACTTGTTGCTCGAATTGGCCAAGTGTCATCGGTGTTGATAATTTGCCATAGACAGGAATGGAGACTGGATTATTGGGCTCCAAGCCACCTATGAGCTCAATCCCCAATCGTTTGGCTAGCTGGGCGTTGTTGCCTAATGTGGGATGGATATCAAGCGGCAAATGGTAACCGTATAAGTTGATACCGTTTTCAATCAACATCTTAATCCGTTGATACTTCATGCCGCGTATTGATTGCGACTCACCACGCCAAAAGTAGCCATGATGAACCAAGATAGCATCGGCTTGATATTCAATTGCTTTATCAATTAAGTCTTGGCAGGCCGTCACGCCAGTAACAATGGTTTGTACATTATCGCGGCCTTGAACTTGTAATCCGTTTGGGCTGTAGTCTTTAACTTGTTCAGGTTTCAGTTCAGCGTTAAGCAGGGCTTCTAGCTGGAAATTATTCATAGCAATCACATTCACTTGCGAGACAATGGCAACAGTGTAACCTGACAAGCAAAGATAAAAAAAGCGGCTAGCATTGATGCTAACCGCCTTTTTCAACCACACAAAGTTGCGCGTTTAAGTCACGTCTTCGCGGGTTACAGATAGCCCCCAACTTTCTCGGACTCAGCCAGCCATACAGGTTTGGTGCTGTCTTTAAGCCATACTTGGTGCAAATGACTATAAATACGAGAAGCCAGCGATGGCGCAATCAGCGTTGGCAGGCAAGTGATGCCCGCCACTACGACAACACAACGACGCAGAACAACACGGGTTTTATCGAACGGTTTATACATAGCGAACCTCACTCATCTGACCAGTTATGTGTGAAGTCTATCATTATTTTTGTAGTATTACTACATTTTGCTGGTTTTCTATCCTAAAAATACGTTTTTGGTATTAACAAACGATTAACAAGGTAATTAAATTATGGCTTATCTGCGGTCACACCACTCACCGGACACGTTGTTTGCCAATAGGGAACAAATACAGGCGGATATAAAATGGCTACAACGCCAATTTCCGTTGTTGTCTTCTGAGCAATTTTCGCTGGTGCCGCACGGACTTTTCTCGGCCATCTCGGTATCGGCATCTAAACCGTACGCGGGCCCTAAGCGAATTGGCTTTTATTATCAATGGTTGCTCACTGAGTTAATCCATCATCATCCGCACTTGCGACTAGAAGCAGAGGAAATACAGGTTAATGAGGCTGGAAAAACACGAGGTGCCATTGATTTTTTGATTGAGTACCAAGGGCAGTTAGAACACTGGGAAGTCGCGGTAAAATTTTATCTTGCTCATCAGAATCGCTGGCTGGGTCCGAATGCCAAGGATGCACTCGATATTAAAGTTGCGCGCATGATTGACCATCAATTGGCTCTGTCGAGTCATCCAAGCTTTTGCCAACAGTTTCCTCATTGGCGGCCCACCCAAAAACGCTTAATGGTTCAAGGCCGGCTTTACCGTCATTACAGCCAGGATACTGACCTGCCCGACTGGCCTCCCGTTAATGCGGCAAGTGTCGGTGGTTGGTGGTGCTGGCCTGACGAACTGCCAACAGACAGAGAATTTGCCATGTTGGCCCGCGATCAATGGTTATCTCTGCCAGAATTTGGGGAGTTACCCCCCATGGTCTCAGGCAGTCTCGGTAACATAGACCGCACGTGTCATTTGTTAGATAACACACAAACACCTTGGTTCGTGGTGCCGAACACTTGGCCTAATAACGCACCTTCGCCCGCCCCCAAAAAATAAAAAGCGCGCACTTAATCGTGCACGCTTTTTGCAAACGGAGAACGGAAACAGCGCGCTAGACGTCCTGTTGCTCAAACACGCGATCGACAATTTGTTGCGCTTCCTGTTCAATCAAGCGCAAGTGTTGCTCGCCTTTAAAGCTCTCACAGTAGATTTTATAAATGTCTTCGGTTCCTGATGGGCGAGCCGCAAACCAACCATGATCCGTGACCACTTTGAGTCCGCCAATTGCCGCGCCGTTACCCGGTGCATGAGTCAATTTAGCAGTGATGACATCCCCTGCTAAGGTGTCAGCTGTCACCATTTCCGGACGCAGTTGGCTCAGCACCTGCTTTTGTTGCGCGTTGGCGACCGCTTGCAAACGGTTATAGGCAGGATCCCCATGTTTATCCGCCAGCTTTTGATAATAAGCCTGTGGTGTCAGCCCCGTCACCGCCAGGATTTCTGTCGCCAGTAAGCAAAGAATAATACCATCTTTATCGGTAGACCAAGGCTGACCATCAAAGGTTAAAAACGACGCCCCCGCACTCTCTTCACCGCCAAAGCCAAGCGTCCCCTCATGCAGACCAGGCACGAACCACTTGAAGCCGACCGGGACTTCAACCAGCGGGCGTGATAAGTCATTGACGACTTTATCGATGATGGCACTAGACACCAGTGTTTTACCGACACCTAACCCTGCAGGCCACTGCTGACGATGTCGGAATAAATAATCAATGCACACCGCCAAGTAATGATTAGGATTCATCAAACCGGCGGGGGTCACAATGCCGTGACGATCAAAGTCGGGATCATTACCAAAAGCCAAGTCATAATCGTCTTTATAAGCGAGCAACCCAGCCATCGCATAAGCAGACGAACAATCCATCCGGATAACGCCATCACTATCGCGCGGCATAAAGCCAAACGTCGGGTCGACATGATCGTTAATCAAGGTAATATCGAGTTGATACTGAGTCGCAATCTGTTGCCAATAGGCGATACCTGCACCACCTAAAGGGTCAACAGCCAGCTTTAATCCCGCTTTTTGAATAGCTTCAATATCAACCACCTGAGTCAGACCGACAACATAAGGGGTCACGAGATCTTTTTCAACGTAATAGTCGCTGGCCATCGCCGCATCAATATCGATGTGTTGAACACCCTCTAAATAGGTATCGATGTATCGATTGGCTCGGGATTCGATCGCCTTGGTGATTTCTCCCTCTGCCGGCCCGCCATGTGGCGGATTATATTTAATGCCGCCATCTTGCGGTGGATTATGTGAAGGGGTAATGACAATGCCATCCGCTTGTTCAGCATGATCACGATTATAAGCCAGAATTTGCTGGGAAATGCCCGGTGTTGGCGTATAGCCCTGATTTGCCTGTGCGATAATTTGCACCTGATTCGCCGCCAACACTTGTATGACCGCCCCAAACGCAGGCGCAGACAATGCATGCGTATCTTTACCGACAAACACTGGCCCTGTGATGCCACGGGCTTGGCGTTCATCACAGATTGCCTGTGCAATCGCTAAAATATGATCACGATTGAAGGTGGTGCTTAATGCGCTCCCGCGATGACCTGACGTACCAAAAGCAACTTGTTGTTCGGGTTGCCCTGGTCGAGGTTGAGCTTGGAAAAAACGCGTAACAAGCGCAGGAATATCACACAAGTCTGCTGCTTGTGCGCGTTGTCCTGCTTGGGGATGCACTGCCATATTTCTCTTCTCCCATGAGTGGCATAGATTAAATCGCGTTCACAACCTTCTCGGTCAAATCACTGGGGAACTGCATTTTTTCCATCAACTGCTCCACCATTTGGCGTTTGCGACCAGTGTTGGTATTGGTGATGACCCAAAAAGGTGTATCTGGAATCTGTTTAGGTTTGGTTGTTTTGCCGCTTTCCAACAGTGTTTGTGGATTATCGGAAAAATACAGACGAGTACGTCCTTTTAACGCCATACCATCAGCAAAACCTTGCTGATCAACACGGTATAAAGTGGTTAGGACAAGCATAAAACGGCCTATGGCACGATCTTGTGCGGCAAACTCATCTGAGATCAAAAGCGTTCGCATCGCTTTGACACGATCAGTGGACACACTCCGTCCAGCATCTTTACTGACAACAATGCCACTAGAACGAGAGGACGTCGTCGGCGCAGCTTGACTGGGCTGCGGTGCCGCATCCGACAGTAATAGGCGACGTAAAATGTCTGATGCACTTTCGCCAATATGCTGGGTTTGGCTGGCAATATAACGGTATAGATCGTCGTCAACCTCAATCGTTTTCATTGTTTTTCATCGCGTCCTGTTTATCGTTTGACGGGCGATTATACAGAGATAGATAGGTATACTCTACGTTAAAGCCAGTAATCTGAGAGAAAAGCAACGTGTTGTTAAATGGAAAATCTCGTGGTGAGGGGTCACCACTCGTATTAATCCACGGTTTATTTGGGGATCTGGATAATTTAGGTGGGCTAGCTAAAAGCCTTGCTCAGCATTTTTGTGTCTATCAGATTGATCTCCCCAACCATGGACAGTCCTATCATACTAAGAGTATGGATTATCAAAGCCAGTCAGATGCTGTGGTTGCTTGGATGAACGCGCAACGTCTTGAGACGGTCACGCTGGTGGGCCATTCGATGGGCGGCAAAGTCGCCATGGCCATCGCCCAGCGTTTTCCCGAGCGCGTCTCGCAGCTGGTTGTGATGGACATTGCCCCCGTCGACTATCAAGTTAGCCGACATGACAATGTCTTTAACGCACTACGCGAGACCCAAACAGTTACCTTAGAAAATCGCCAGCAAGCGCAATCGATCATGAATCGATCGATCGAAAACCCAGGTGTGACCCAATTTTTATTGAAATCACTCTATAAAACCGATCACGGTCACTACGACTGGCGCTTTAATATTGATAATCTTTATCACGGTTATCGTGACATCATGGGGTGGACAGCCTTTGGACCGTATTCAGGCCCAACATTATTTGTTAAAGGACAGAACTCTGAATACATCCAGTCTGAGCATCGCGATACCATTGTCGCGCAGTTCCCCCATTCAAAAGCGCACATGGTGGCAGGCACAGGGCATTGGCTACATGCAGAAAAACCAGCCGTGGTCGCAAGTGTCATCGAACGCTTTTTAATGCCGGGCGAGCGTTAACAGTTAAGCAACCCTTGTGGTATATTGCGCCGCAGAAGTCGGTGCTCAATGGAGGCACGCATGCTTTACGAGCACTTTCAATTGCTCGAAAAAATTGGTCTAGATCTCGTCTTCGCCGCGATTTTCTTTTTTATCGGCATGGCAATTAAAGACGTGTTACGTGAGGGCAACGTACCAGTATTCGGTCGACGCATCGTCTGGTTTGTGCTCACGCTAGGCTGTGTCGGCTTTATCGTAAAAGGGGTTATTCAATTGGTTTGGGAAGGCGTCGGTATCGGCTAACCCAACGGAGAATAATCGCCTATGCATATGGGTGTGAAAAAGCACGGCTTTTTCTTAAATTCGAGTTAGTTGCAAACAGCAACCCACTGACAAAAACGGGTATTTTTATATGGCGAGTGTAGGTCTCTTCTTTGGTAGTGACACAGGCAACACTGAAGCAATTGCGAAAAGCATTCAAAAGCAGCTGGGCAAGCAAATGGTCCACGTGCAAGACATCGCGAAAAGCAGCAAAGAAGATATTGATAACTTCGATCTGCTGCTGATCGGGATCCCAACTTGGTATTATGGTGAAGCGCAGTGTGATTGGGATGATTTCTTTCCCGAGCTAGAGCAAATCGACTTTTCCACCAAACTCGTTGCCATTTTCGGCTGTGGTGACCAAGAAGATTACGCAGAGTACTTCTGTGATGCAATGGGCACAGTGCGTGATATTATTGAAGCCAAGGGCGCGACCATCATTGGTCACTGGCCAACGGAAGGATACGAGTTTGAAGCCTCGCAAGCCCTTGTGGATGATAGCCATTTTGTCGGCTTATGCGTTGATGAAGATCGCCAACCAGAGTTGACCGACGAACGTGTGAGCAAATGGGTTAAGCAAATTCACGAAGAAATGTGTTTAGCCGAACTCGAAGACTAAGACACACTGATTCGAGAGACGAAAAAACGCCAAGGCGAGCTTAGCCTTGGCGTTTTTTATTACGCAGCTTCTTTGGGCGAGATATCACGGTATTGCCGTTTCTTTCTCACATACAGCGTGCGCTTGACTTCTGCAACTACCTCGCCATGTGCATCTTTCACATGCACCACAAATTCGGGTAACACCTTGTCACCCTGCCCTGCCTTGTGCTGAATATCAGTTAATACCGCTTCGCTGATCACAAAATCTGCATATAAATCGGTAGTCCCAGGCTTGATAAAATTGATATCAGCTTGCTTGTCCCACACATGGTACTGTGGCCCTAAAATACCCATTAACATCAATGCGTAAACAGGATCAGTTAAGGAGAAGATACTGCCGCCATATTGAGTACGATTGGCATTTTTGTTCCACCAACGTAACTTCAATCGCATATTGACACGTTTAAAGTCAGGGCTGATGTTTTCAATACGAATACCGGCACCCCAAAACGGTGGCCAGCTATTAAGTGCCCACTTCACCACTCGTGGCTTATAGAAACGATTCATGGTCTATTGACTTCCTTATCTGGTCCAACCAGGCAATATTCACATCTTGTAAACATTGATGCAACTACAGATGAACAATTTTCGTACGCAGAAAGCATGGCTGATGTAGCGAGAGCAGTGCAATTTTGATAGTCTTATAGAATATTTCCTTGCTAATCCAACTGTCTTCACAGAGACAGAAAACAGGTAGATACACATGTCAGACAATAACCAGGCGTTGAAGCAAGCTGGGCTGAAAGTCACGCTCCCACGACTCAAGATCCTAGAAGTGCTGCAACAGCCAGATTGCCAGCACATCAGTGCCGAAGACCTGTATAAGAAGTTAATTGATCTAGGCGAAGAAATTGGCCTAGCGACGGTCTACCGCGTATTAAACCAATTTGATGATGCGGGCATTGTAACGCGTCACCATTTTGAAGGCGGTAAATCGGTCTTTGAACTCGCGACACAGCATCATCACGATCACTTAGTTTGTCTTGATTGCGGTAAAGTCATTGAGTTTTCTGACGACTTAATTGAAGAGCGTCAGAAAGAGATTGCCGCCCGCTTTAATGTGAAATTAACCAACCATAGCCTGTATCTGTATGGCCATTGTCAGGAGGGCGACTGCAAAGCCGATCCTTCCATTCACAACGCAGATTAATCGATGCACACCGACTAACGGTGTGACATAACAACAAAAAAGCCGGCGTGATAAACACGCCGGCTTTTTATTACTTCCCTTCTATTTTCGCCCAAGTATCCCTTAGGCTCACTGTTCGGTTAAAAACAAGTGCATCGGGTTGGCTATCTTTGTTATCGACACAGAAATAGCCCGTCCGCTCGAACTGATAACCTTTTTCAGCCGGCGCATTCTGCATACTTGGCTCGACATAGCCTTGCTGTACTTGCAGTGATTCTGGATTAATCGTCTCGGCAAAGTTATCTGCACTTGCTGGGTTAGGTACCGTAAAGAGGCGATCATACAAACGGAACTCAGCAGGTAACGCCTTATCGGCAGATACCCAATGAATAACACCTTTGACTTTACGACCATCGGCTGGGTCTTTCCCTAACGTATCGGGGTCGTAGCGACAATACACCGTGGTAATATTGCCGTCTTCGTCCTTGTCACAGCGTTCTGCTTTCACCACATAGGCATTACGCAAACGCACTTCTTTGTCTAACACCAGACGCTTATATTTTTTGTTTGCTGATTCGCGGAAGTCTTCGCGCTCAATCCAGATTTCACTCGAGAAGGGTACCTGGCGGGTTCCCATTTCGGGTTGGTTCGGATGATTCGGCGCGTCAAGCCACTCAACACCGTCTGTTTTGTTTTCAATCACCAGTTTAATGGGATCAAGAACAGCCATTGCGCGCGGTGCGTTGTCGTTCAAGTCGTCACGGACACAAGACTCCAAAGAGCTCATTTCAATGGTATTGTCTTGCTTAGTGACACCAATACGCTGACAAAACTCACGAATCGACGCCGGTGTATAGCCGCGACGACGTAAGCCAGAGATAGTCAGCATACGCGGGTCATCCCAACCATTAACGAGTTGTTCTTCCACCAATTGATTGAGTTTACGTTTCGACATCACCGTGTATTCGAGGTTCAGACGGCTAAATTCATACTGATGAGGTGTGCAATCAATGGTGATGTTTTCCAGTACCCAATCATACAATCGACGGTTGTCTTGAAACTCTAACGTACAAAGTGAGTGAGTAATGCCCTCAAGCGCATCAGAAATACAGTGGGTGAAGTCATACATTGGGTAAATGCACCACTTATCCCCAGTTTGGTGATGATGGACAAAACGAACGCGATAAAGCACAGGATCACGCATCACCATAAACGGCGATGCCATGTCTATTTTGGCTCGTAGACAAGCTTTTCCTTCTTCGAACTCCCCCGCGCGCATTTTTTCAAACAGTGCGAGGTTTTCTTCAACAGTACGCTCACGGTAAGGGCTATGTTTGCCCGGCGCCGTCAGGGTACCGCGATACTCGCGGATCTCATCGGGCGTTAGCTCTTCAACATACGCCAATCCTTTTTTAATCAACTCGATGGCATAACCATAAAGCTTATCAAAGTAGTTTGAGGAGTAACGCACCTCTCCCGCCCAATCAAAGCCTAGCCACTGCACATCACGCTTGATTGACGCGACATACTCAACGTTTTCTTTCTCTGGGTTAGTATCGTCAAAACGCAGGTTACATTCACCCTGATAGTCTTGCGCAATCCCAAAATTCAAACAAATTGATTTAGCATGGCCAATGTGCAAATACCCATTCGGCTCCGGTGGGAAACGTGTCACGATCGCTGTGTGTTTCCCTTCCGCCAAATCTTTATCAATGATTTGGCGAATAAAGTTAGTGGGACGAGCTTCAGCATCACTCATCAAGGTTACCTCGTATCAAAAATGCGAATTTTAAAGCTACATAGACGTTATGATCGCCTATTCCGCCCTCTGACTCAACCCGTTGTTGTGATTGTCTTTGCTACGCCCTCTTAATTGTTACTTTTTTAGACGAAACCAACATGCTCCGTGGATAAAAAAACGCCCAGCAACCTGCTGAGCGTTTTCATCGTCATTATTCATCATTCAAACTAAGTTTAAGGCAACGACACCTTGGAGAGATCTTCATCTTCAGGGATCTGCTTGAGCTCCCCGGCAATAATCTCTGCCAATGGACCGAGGATAACCTGCAAGTTATTTTCGCCGAGTTTGACCACGCCCATCGCACCAATCGCTTTCAGCTTCGCTTCATCAACAATATCACGGTCAGCAACTGACAGACGCAAACGCGTAATACAGGCATCAATCGAAGTCAGGTTTTGATGGCCGCCTAATGCTTTCAAGTATTGACGCGCAAGTTCACGGTTATCACTCTTGCCATTGTTGTTGGCAGGCGCACTTTCAACCGCGTCATCTTCTCGACCTGGCGTTTTCAAGTTCATTGCCATGATAGCCGCTCGGAAGGTGGCATAGTAGAGCACAAAGAACACCAGCCCCATGACAGGAAGCATATACCATTCGTTGGCGACGGGGTTTTTCGAAGACAACACCAAGTCAACAAGGCCTGCCGAGAAACCAAAACCTGCCGTCCAGTTGAACGTTGCAGCAATGAACAACGAAATACCGGTCAAGAACGCATGCAAGACAAATAGCACTGGCGCGACGAACAGGAAGGCAAACTCAAGCGGTTCAGTCACCCCGGTAAAGAAAGACGCAAAACCTGCAGCAATCATGATCGATGCCACACGTGCTTTATTCTCTGGGCGAGCGGTGTGATAGATAGCCAACGCTGCACCCGGTAGGCCAAACATCATCACGGGGAAGAAACCGGCCATATACATGCCTGTAGTGCCTTTAATCGCCTCACCAGATTCTAGGCCTTGCGCACCGAGCCAGAAACGACCCAAGTCATTAATCCCGACGGTATCGAACCAGAATACCGCATTCAGCGCATGATGCAGCCCGACTGGAATAAGCAGGCGGTTAAAGAAGCCGTAAATACCCGCACCGGCGGCGCCTAAGTTGGTAATGCTTTCACCGAAGTGAACCAGGCCACCAAACACCACAGGCCAAACAAACATCAGTACAAACGAAATGGCGATAGCCACCACAGATACCAGGATAGGTACCAAGCGTTTACCACTAAAGAAGGCCAACGCTTTTGGCAGCTCAACGCCACTATAGCGATTATAAAGCTCAGCCGATACCACACCAATCAAGATACCGATAAACTGGTTATTGATTTTGCTAAACGCTAACTCATTGTTACCCAGAGAAATATCGATTAAACCAATTTGGCTAACCGCGCCTGGGGCACATAACGTGGTGATCACCATAAAGCCAACAAAGCCCGCCAGTGCCGCCGCACCGTCTTTATCTTTTGACATCCCATATGCCACACCAATGGCAAATAAGACGGACATGTTATCAATGATCGCCGCGCCTGACTTAATCATAAAAGCAGCAAGGGCGTTATTTGCGCCCCAACCGGTTGGATCCAGCCAGTAACCGACCCCCATTAAGATCGCAGCTGCAGGTAGTACCGCTACCGGCACCATCAGCGCACGACCTATACGTTGTGCATAACCAAGAATATTCACCGTCGTTCCCCCTGTGTATTTTTCTGTGTTCAGCAATTGTGCGTCTATGCGCCTTTGCTGGAACCACCACTTGAGCATTCACTCAAGGACTTTTTATTAAATCACTTCTTTTGTAAAGCAATGTTACTCACTTGCAGTTTATGGCAATAAATTCGCTTCGCAAATTAAACCCGTGCTATTTGTGAGAATCATCACCGAATAACCCCAAAACAGAAGAAAATTGTTAGCCTGATCATAAAACTTATTTTATGATAAAAATAAATGCACATATCCGTTATGCTAGAGCCTAGATTACGGAACCGATTACCGAGGTGACTCATGCGACTCATTCCTTTACAAACCAGCCAGCAAGTTGGTCTTTGGTCGGCGCGTTACATCGTCGATACCATTAACCAGTTTGCCCCGACCGCAGACCACCCTTTTGTGTTAGGTTTGCCGACCGGTGGCACCCCACTGAATACCTACAACCAATTGATTAAACTTCATAAAAAAGGCGAAATCAGCTTTGAACATGTGGTGACATTCAATATGGACGAATACTGTGGTATCCCGGCCAATCATCCGCAGGCCTATCGTACCTTTATGTATGAAAACTTCTTTAACCACATTGATATTCAGGAAAAAAACATCAACCTGCTTGATGGAAATGCGACCGATATCGAGGCGGAATGCCAACGCTATGAAGAAAAAATCAAAGCCTACGGCAAAATTCATCTCTTTATGGGCGGTGTGGGTAACGATGGCCACATTGCATTTAATGAACCGGCCTCTTCGTTAGCATCGCGAACTCGGATCAAAACCTTGACCGAAGACACGCGTGTGGCAAACTCTCGCTTCTTTGATAATGATATCAATCAAGTGCCAAAACACGCGCTCACCATCGGTGTTGGTACGCTACTCGATGCCGAAGAAGTCATGATTCTGGTTACTGGTGCCAATAAAGCGCAAGCGCTCGAAGCGGCGGTGGAAGGGTCCGTCAATCATCTTTGGACCGTCTCGGCACTGCAGCTTCATCCCAAGGCCATGATTGTGTGCGACTCGCCCTCAACCGCAGAGCTAAAAGTCAAAACGGTGAAGTACTTTCAAGAGCTTGAAGCCCAAAATATCCATCATTTATAAGGAATTTAAGCATGTATGCCCTAACCCACTGCCGGATTTTTACTGGCCATGAGGTACTTGATGATCATGCCATCGTCATTCGGGAAGGCCTGATTGCAGACGTATGCCCACAACATGCGCTTTCCACTGACATTGAAACACGCAGTCTAGAAGGTGCGATGGTTAGCCCTGGTTTTATTGATCTGCAGCTGAATGGCTGTGGCGGCGTGATGTTTAATGATGACATTACGTCCGATACCATCGACACCATGCACCAAGCGAATCTTAAATCAGGTTGCACTAATTTCCTGCCTACCCTGATCACCAGCTCTGATGCCGATATGAAAGCCGCTGTCGCGGCAATGCGGGACCATAAAGCCAAGCACCCACATCAAGCACTTGGATTGCATTTAGAAGGGCCTTACTTAAATACTCAAAAAAAAGGGATACATAGCGCTGATTATATTCGCCCAAGTAGCGATGACATGATTGCCTACTTATGCGATAACGCAGACGTCATTACAAAAGTTACTGTCGCGCCCGAGCTCACCCCCCGCGCCCATATCCAGGCGCTGACAAAGGCAGGGATTATTGTCTCGGCAGGACATACCAATGCGACCTACGCTGAAGCGAGAGAGGGCTTCGCCAATGGTATCGGCTTTGCTACGCACCTGTTTAATGCCATGACATCGATCACAGGGCGCGAGCCTGGGATGGTCGGTGCGATTTATGATACTCCCGATGTTTATACCGGCGTGATTGCTGATGGCTTTCATGTGTCATATGCCAATATTCGACTCGCGCACCAAGTAAAAAGGGATAAATTAGTTTTGGTTACCGATGCAGTCGCACCAGCAGGAGCTGACATGGATCACTTTATTTTTGTAGGTAAGAAAGTATATTACCGCGACGGTAAGTGTGTTGATGAAAATGGTACACTTGGCGGCTCAGCATTGACGATGGACCGAGCGGTGCATAACAGTGTTGAGCATGTAGGGATCGCCTTGGATGAAGCCTTGCGGATGGCGACGCTCTATCCTGCTCGCGCAATGGGCATTGATCAGCATTATGGCAGTATTCGTCCCGGAAAAGTCGCGAATCTTGCCATTTTTGACCGTTCAATCAACATTCAAGCAACGATCGTAAACGGGCACTATTTACACAGCTAGGACACCTATGACTGGCGGAAAAATTGGGAATGTCGATCTCGTAAAGCAATTGAACGGCGCAGCCGTTTATCGACTCATTGATCAACAAGGGCCTATTTCACGCATACAAATTGCTGATGTGAGTCGACTGGCTCCTGCAAGTGTGACAAAAATAACCCGCCAACTCTTGGAAAGAGGCCTGATCAAAGAAGTGGCGCAACAGGCCTCAACCGGTGGACGTCGCGCCATTTCACTGACCACCGAGTGCGCCCCTTTTCATACGCTTGCCGTAAGATTGGGGCGTCATTTTATTGAGCTATCTTTGTATGACTTAAGCGGCGCCTCACTGGCTGAGCACGGTGAAACCTTTCATTACCAAGATCAAGATCAGTTGGTCAAAGGCTTAATCGATATCGTGAGCCAATTTATTGATACCCACCAACATGCCATTCGAGAGCTCATTGCCATTTCGGTTGTGATGCCAGGTTTGGTCGACCCAGATTCTGGTGTGGTCGAGTACATGCCCAATATTAATATTCAGCAACTCGCGCTCGCCGATACACTGCGCGATGAATTTGGCGTGCAAGCCTTTGTTGGCAACGACATTCGAGGACAAGCACTCGCTGAGCACTACTTTGGCGCCAGTCAAGACTACTACGATTCAATGCTGGTCAGTGTGCATCACGGAACCGGGGCAGGGATTATCGTCAATGGCCAGATCTTTCTCGGTCACAACCGGAATGTGGGTGAACTCGGGCATGTTCAAATCGACCCTCTCGGTAAGAAATGCCAATGTGGTAACTTTGGCTGCCTGGAAACCGTCGCATCAAACGAGGCCATCATTGAGCATGCGCAGCAATTATTGGCTCAAGGGCATCCCAGCAGCCTAACGCACGATCAAACGTTAACCATCGAGGCCATTTGCCAAGCCGCCGAGCAAGGCGATGAGCTGGCCCGTCAAGTTTTAGTCAAAGTCGGTAATCATTTGGGTAAAGCGATCGCGATGACGGTCAACCTGTTTAACCCACAGCTGGTCGTCATTGCGGGTAAGATCACCGCCGCCAAAAGTGTGGTATTCCCCGCCATTGAGCGCTGTGTAGAAAACCAGTCACTGCCAAGCTTCCACCAAAAACTGGCGATCGTTAGCGCGGATTTACAAACTCAGCCGACTATGGCGGCGTTTGCTTTAGTCAAGCGTGCGATGCTAAACGGTGAACTCCTTCAACAGTTACTCGAAGAATAATGCTATCGGGCTTGCTCCTCTGTAAGCCCGTTTTTCTCCCTTTTCACATTTATCCCTCATCGGCCAAGTTAGTGACTATTTTACATTCACAGATTGACCACAAAACGTGTACATTATAGCCACGTGACAGACAAGACGTTGTCTCATTCAACTCTGGAATAAGTATAAAATATGGAACTGGTTTTTATCTCAACCGCTTTTGTTAGTGGCTACATATTAATGCGCTGCCACCTTCCCCCCTTAGTTGGCTTTCTGCTCGCCGGTTTTGCTCTCCATGCAATGGGGTATCAATCCACCCCCGTGATCACCCAGCTAGCCGAACTAGGGGTCACCCTTCTCCTTTTCACAATTGGGTTAAAGCTCGATGTCAAAACGCTGTTTGCCAAAGAAATTTGGTTTGGAGCTACCGCGCACAATGTGCTGACAACCGGCTTTTTTACCTTAGCGCTAATGGGCCTGAAAGCCTTGAGTCTTCCCATGCTATCAAGCATGGGCCTGTCAGAGATGCTGCTACTCGGTTTTGCGTTATCTTTTTCTAGCACCGTTTTTGCGATTAAAGCCTTACAAGATAAAGGCGAACTCAACGCGACGTATGGCACCTTGGCGATTGGCATGCTGATCATGCAAGACATCTTCGCGGTGATCTTTTTGACAGCCATCTCAGGAAAAACACCTGATCTGACCGCATTATTGTTATTCGCTTTGCCTCTGCTCAAGCCCGTACTCGGCAAGCTACTCGATAAGGCAGGCCATGGGGAAATGCTGGTACTCTACGCTATTTTCCTTGCACTGGTTGCTGGCGCCGGGCTATTTGGCGCGGTCGGGATCAAGCCTGATTTAGGCGCGCTCATCTTGGGAATGTTACTCGCCAGCCATCCCCGCGCATCAGAAATGGCTAAATCTCTATTTAATATTAAAGAGTTATTCTTAATCTGCTTTTTCCTCAATATTGGCTTATCCGAGCAACCTACTTGGCAAAGTTTTAGTTTTGCGTTGATTTTAATGTTACTGCTGCCGATAAAAGGCATTTTGTATTATTGGGTCGTTAGTGGTTTTCGCTATCGTGTGCGCACCGCGCTGTTTACCACCCTTACCTTGTTCAACTTCAGTGAATTTGGTCTCATTGTCGGTGGACTGGCGTACCAAACCGGATTAATGCCTGGGCCGATTCTTGTCTCTATTGCTATCGCAGTCTCGCTCAGCTTTATCTTCTCTGCGCCGCTAAATACCTTTAGTAACGCGTTGTATACATGGGCCTCGCGCTGGTTACCCGAGCGTGCTCCAGATAAACTTCACACCAGTGAACAACCCATTAATCTCGGTGACGCCAGCATATTAGTATTGGGGATGGGGCGTATCGGCACGGGCGCATACGATGAATTGGCAACCACTCACCAGCAGCCCATCGTGGGGATTGATACCCGAGAGGAATCCGTCGCTCACCACCAGCAAGAAGGACGGCAGGTGATCCTGGGTGATGCCACCGACCCCGACTTTTGGTCCCGAGCGGTCTCAAATGGCAACGTATCACTGATTTTACTTGCGATGCCCAATAGCCAAGCCAATACACTGGCACTGGAACAAATTCGACAAACGCCCTTTAAGGGCAAAGTGGCCGCGATTGCTAAGTACCAAGATGAGTTGGAGCAACTTAAGGCTCTGGGTGTGGACGAAGCCTTTAATATCTACCAAGAAGCAGGCAGTGGCTTTGCCCGCCATGTGCGAGAGCGCTTTTCGTCATCGGCTGACTAGCGCCGTTTTATCGCTGTTTTCTCCCTTATGACGCACAAGACGCTGACGCTTCTTGTGCGTTTTTGTATGCTATCTGTGCTATTTTTAGTTTTTATTCGCTATTTATCGTTATTTTTAAATAATATTCATCACTGGCACGATTTAGATAACGAATTTGTTTTACCTGCTTGTGCATTTCCTCTCCCCGAGGCACAGTGTCTCTACATTGTGGCCACCACGTTGGCACCATATGACTGCCACAGCACATGGCTGCCACAGCACATCAATCAACACTATGGAGAGGAAAATTATGTGTTCAATCTTTGGAGCGCTCGACATTAAAACCGATCCGCAACAATTGCGTGACGTTGCGCTCAAAATGTCAAAAACCATGCGCCATCGAGGGCCTGACTGGTCGGGGATCTATTCATCAGATAAAGCTATTTTGGTCCATGAGCGCCTTGCGATTGTCGATCTTAACAGTGGTGCGCAGCCACTTTATAACCCACAACAAACCCAAGCGTTGGCAGTGAACGGTGAGATCTACAATCACAAAGAGCTTCGTGCCGAATTCGCGGCGGATTATCCGTTCCAAACAGAATCAGATTGCGAAATTATTTTGGCGTTATACCAAGAAAAAGGCGCTGAGCTGCTGGATTACTTAAACGGTATTTTTGCCTTTATTTTGTACGATGAAGAGCAAGATGCCTACTTGATTGGCCGCGATCATATTGGCATTATTCCGCTGTATCACGGCCATGATGAGCACGGTAACTATTATGTAGCGTCAGAAATGAAAGCACTGACACCGGTATGTAAAACCATCAGCGAATTCCCTCCTGGTCACTTTTTATGGAGTAAACAGGGTGAGCCTGTCCGCTACTATAAGCGCGATTGGATGGACTATGATGCCGTCAAAGACAACCGCACCGATAAAGCCGCGCTCAAAGAGGCGTTAGAAAGTGCCGTACACCGTCAGCTCATGACCGATGTGCCGTATGGCGTATTACTCTCTGGCGGGCTCGATTCTTCCGTGATCTCTGCGATCACCAAACAGTTTGCGGCGAACCGCGTTGAAGATGATGACCAAAGCCAGGCTTGGTGGCCGCGTTTGCACTCATTTGCGATTGGTCTTGAAGGCGCGCCTGACTTAAAAGCAGCCAAAGAGGTTGCCGATCATCTAGGGACTGTTCATCACGAATTCACTTACAGCATTCAAGAAGGGCTAGACGCCATTCGCGATGTGATTTATCACATTGAAACCTATGATGTGACGACTATTCGCGCCTCTACACCTATGTATCTGATGTCACGCAAAATTCGCGCGATGGGGATCAAAATGGTGCTCTCCGGTGAAGGCGCCGATGAAGTCTTTGGCGGATATTTGTATTTCCACAAAGCGCCCAACGCACAAGAATTCCACGAGGAAACCGTGCGTAAACTGCTCGCGCTAAACATGTTCGATTGTGCCCGCGCCAACAAATCGATGGCCGCCTGGGGGGTGGAAGCCCGTGTACCTTTCCTCGATAAAGCATTTTTGGAAGTGGCGATGCAAATCAAACCGGACGATAAAATGTGCGGTAACGGTAAAATGGAAAAACACATCATTCGTGAGTGCTTTGGCGATTTACTGCCTGAATCAGTGGCATGGCGACAAAAAGAGCAGTTTAGCGATGGGGTTGGCTATGGCTGGATTGATACCTTAAAAACCATTGCCGACGAAAAGGTCAGCGACCAGCAGTTAGCCACCGCTGAATTTCGCTTTCCATACAACACGCCGACCACCAAAGAAGCGTATATGTATCGTGAAATCTTCGCAGAGCTTTTCCCGCTCGACGATGCGGCGAAATGCGTTCCTGGCGGCCCATCAATTGCTTGCTCAAGTGCCAAAGCCATTGAGTGGGATGAATCTTTCAAAAACCAGGCCGATCCCTCTGGCCGCGCCGTACGCACTGTCCATGAAAAGGCGTATCAATAACAACGTACTTATCCTCGCAATAAAAAACCGCCAAATTGGCGGTTTTTTTATTCGCATTCAAAGCCTCTCGCCTTAGCGTTCCCAGTAGGCTTCTTCCAGGCTATCTTCACGTTCTGGCAACCCGCGAGAAAGACGTGGTGAGTGCTGCGCCAATACCTCATAGCTCACACGGTTGGCGTATTTACACACCTGAGAGAAAGACGAGTAGGTCAAAAATGGATACTGGTGTTTACGCGAGTTAGGCACATTGTCACGGTGGTAACGGTTGGCTGACATATCATGTAGCAACGCAGAGAGTGCACCGTCACCCGCGCCATTGGTATTTTTAATCCGTTCCGGTCCACCCATATAAGGGGCAATATGCGAATACACTTTTATTGGGTTTTCGCAATCGGCTTTGATCATTGGACGGCTGAACTCATACATATTGAACTCAGGAATCGCACCAGGTAGCAGCGGTAGTGACGTTTCACGTTTGGCTTTGTCTTCACTGTAGCCGGCCATGTATAGGCCAATCGGGCCTGCGGTGCAAAGCACCATGTCCACCCATTGTAGCGTCGCGTCAGCCGCCAACAGCGGATCACTTTCTCCGGTCAACGCCTCGCCTTCATCTTCGTTCATGGCAACCACACTGACGTGTTCAGCGAGAAAATCGCGCCACCACTGTGGATTTTGTTCAATCACATATTTGGTGCCCAATGTCATGACTACCGGCACATTATGCTTTTTGGCATATTTGATCGCACGCATGGTCGCATCTGGCATCGGATCGCCTTCTTTACAACGGACCAAGTACGCAGTCAGTACCAACGCCGAGGCGTTTTCAAAGATATGCTCAGGAATCGAATCAGGATGGAGTTGGTTCATCAAGCCTTCGTTGATGGCAAACGTACGCTCACCGCAATCGCCAATCAGCGCATAGCAACGACCAATCGGGCCTTGAACCGGTTGCAGGTAGTTCAGATCCATCCGGCTAGAGGTGTTACACAAATACCGATAAGAATAACTACCAATACGAATATCCTGACTCATTACCCCTAGCAAGATCGACTGATCGTCAGCCAATGCGGAATAATTGTGTAAGGTATTGCCAATGGTGCCGCCGGCAAACTCATGCGTCACCAAGTTGTTATCTTTTAGCTCTTGATACAAGGCTTCGGCACGCTCATCATCAATCACCAATGAGTGGCCCTTGCTTAAACCATAACGTTCCAGAAACTCATCACCTACTTTCGCTTCTATATCGACCAAGGTTTGGTCAATGCCGATGACATGAGGGCGCTTAAAGCCGCGGTCCGTGGCAGGATTGAGCAAAGGATCCCGGGCATGAACCGGAAAGTAGTGTTTAGACTTACGTTGTCCTGGAAATTTCATGGTTCGTGTAACTTGGCTAATGGAAGGAAGGCGCGAATTCTATCACAGAATTTGCGCCTGCGTAGCGTCTGGCCTACGAATTTTCTCGCCTACCAGCCTTGCGTATGGTCTGCCACCAGCGCGGCAAGTAAATCAATGTGGGCCTTGTCATCGTTTAAGCATGGAATAAAACGAAAGGCTTCGCCACCGGCTTCTAAGAAGATATCACGACACTCTCCGGCGATTTCTTCTAAGGTTTCCAAGCAATCAGATGAGAACGCGGGAGTCATGATATCTAACGTTTTGACCCCCTGGGCTGGCAACCCTTCCAAGGTTTTGTCGGTGTAAGGCTTCAGCCACTCTTCACGGCCAAACCGTGATTGATAACTCATCATAATGGCATCATCTGGCAAACCTAATTCGGCTTGGAGCAACGCGGTGGTCTGTTGACAATGCTGCGGATACGGGTCGCCATTATCGGCAAAACGCTGCGGGATCCCATGATACGAACATAACAAGCGATCCCCTTTTCCATGCTGCTCCCAGTGGCGTTTCACCGACGCCGCCAAAGCGGATTGATAAGCAGGGTGCTCGTGATAATGATGCACATAGCGCAATTCGGGAATACGTGGTCGCCCTTTGAGTGATTTGGCTACCTTATCAAAGACCGCCGCGGTGGTGGTGGCCGAGTATTGTGGGTAAAGCGGTACGATTAGAACCTTTTCACAGCCTTGTTGCTCCAGCGTCTCAATGCCCTGGATGATTGACGGTGTACCATACGTCATTCCCAGAGCAACTGGCATATCTACTTGTTTCGCTAACGCATCACGCTGACGTTTGGCATACACCATTAACGGTGAGCCTTCTTCCATCCATACACTTTGATACAGTTTGGCGACCTTGGGTGACCGTACAGGCAAAATCACGCCGTGTAATAATGGGCACCATAACCAGCGGGTTAAATCGACCACTCGGTGATCATGCAAAAACTCAGAGAGAAAGCGCTTTACAGCGGCGGGCGTCGGTTCATCTGGCGTCCCCAAGTTGACCAATAGCACGCCAACTTGGTGTTTATTTTCTGTCATTATGGTTGTCCTTGGCATCGGCTCAGTCAAAGAGCGAATAATAGTAATGAGTGACATACAGCTTGCCATAAAAAAACCGGAGCGACTAATCGTCTGCTCCGGTTTCTGCTATCCGTCATACCGATGACGTCATAGGGTTACACCGCATCGGGCGTGGCGCTGATTAGCCGAGTACTTTTTGAATCTCGGTGCTAACCCGCTCAACCGCTTGGGTGCCGTCAAAAGTGACAAACTGGGTATTGCCGGCATCGGCTTCTTTTTTATAGTACGCAATCAGTGGTGCCGTTTGATTGTGATACACGTTTAGACGCGCTCGCACTGTCTCTTCTTTATCATCATCACGCACCACCAGCGGCTCGCCCGTCACGTCGTCTTTCCCTTCCTCTTTCGGTGGGTTATAAACCAGGTGATAGGTGCGACCAGAGGCCAGATGAGCACGGCGACCACTCATACGCTCTACGATAACGTCGTCCGGAACGTCGAATTCGAGTACGTAATCGATCGCGATACCGATCTCTTTAAGACCATCCGCTTGCGGAATCGTACGTGGGAACCCATCTAGCAAGAAGCCGTTGGCACAATCATCTTGCGAGATACGCTCTTTAACTAGGCCAAGAATAATGTCGTCAGACACCAATTCGCCCGCATCAATAACTGCTTTGGCTTTTAAACCAAGCTCAGTGCCCGCTTTAATCGCGGCGCGCAACATGTCACCGGTAGAAATTTGCGGAATCCCGTATTTTTCCATGATGAACTGCGCTTGCGTCCCTTTACCCGCGCCCGGTGCACCCAAAAGAATGATGCGCATAGTGATCCCCTTTATGATTATTTAGGTTTCGTTAAACTGCGTCTATCGCCGCAAAGACCCGAAACATACACGCTTAGCCAAACGCTATCAAGCCCGGCATCCGGCCGGGCTTGTCGTTCGTCACTGAGTATGTTGATTGTCTCGACCTGTGTCGATTATACCTTGGTCAGAAGTTGATTGACCGACGCCAAGAACTCTGACGGATCATCCATGCTGCCCTTCTCTGCCAACATCGCTTGGCCGAGCAACATTTCTACCCAAGTACCAAATTTTTGCTCGTCGCTTTCATCCGCCATGCGCTTGATGAGATCATGCTCTGGGTTTAGCTCAAAAATGTATTTCACATCAGGCGCTTGCTGGCCAGCGGCTTCTAGCAACTTCGCCATTTGTGTGCCCATTTCAAACTGATCAGTCACAACCACAGCTGGGGTGTCTGAAAGCTTAAACGTGGTGCGCACATCTTTCACCCGCTCACCCAGGTGAGATTTCACCCGCTCAACCACAGATTCAAACGCTTTTTCGGTTTCTTCGCGCTCTGCTTTTGCCTCTTCATCGTCGAATTGGCTGAGGTCGAGATCCGCTTTGGTGATCGCTTGGAACGATTTGCCATCGAACTCGGTCAGGTAGCTCATCAGCCATTCATCGATGCGATCGTACATCAAGATCACTTCAATGCCTTTGGCTTTAAACTGCTCCAAGTGTGGGCTGTGTTTCGCGGCGTTATAGCTATCTGCCGTGATGTAGTAGATCTTGTCTTGCTCTTCTTTCATGCGCGACACATAGTCGGCCAACGACACCGTTTGCTCAGCGCTGTCTTCTTGGGTTGAAGCAAAACGCAGCAAGCCAGCAATTTTTTCTTTATTGCTGAAATCTTCCGCTGGGCCTTCTTTCATCACCAAGCCAAACTCTCGCCAAAATGTTTGATACTTGTCGGCATCATTTTTGGCCAGTTTTTCTAGCATCGACAGAACACGCTTGGTGCACGCCCCCCGCAGCGATTGGGTGATCTTGTTATCTTGTAAGATCTCGCGCGACACGTTGAGCGGCAAATCGTTAGAATCAATCAAACCACGTACAAAGCGCAAGTAGCTTGGCATAAATTGTGACGCATCATCCATGATGAACACGCGCTGTACATAGAGTTTCAGTCCATGTTTGTGCTCGCGGTTATAAAGATCCCACGGCGCCTTAGAGGGGATATACAACAAACTGGTGTAATCATTTTTACCTTCAACCCGGTTATGGCTCCAGGTTAGCGGCTCTGCAAAATCATGCGAAACATGCTTATAGAATTCTTTATATTCTTCAGCAGAGATATCGGACTTGGCACGGGTCCATAGCGCTTGCGCTTTGTTCACTTGCTCCCATTTGCCTTCGCCAGTCTCGTTGCCTTCCTCGTCTTTCTCTTGTGTCCACATTTCAACCGGAATACCGATGTGATCCGAATATTTACCGATCACTTCACGCAGGCGCCAGTCGTTAAGGAACTCTTTCTCATCGTCTTTGAGGTACAGCGTAATGTCGGTGCCACGTTCCGCTTTACTAACAGGCTCAAGTGTATATTCACCTTCACCGGTCGATTCCCATTGCACCGCTTCGTCAGCTCCAAGCCCTGCAGCACGGGTACGTACCGTCACTTTATCCGCGACAATAAAGGCGGAGTAAAAACCGACACCGAACTGGCCAATCAAGTTGGAATCTTTGCTTTGGTCTTCGTTCAGTTGTTTTAAAAACTCTTCGGTGCCTGATTTGGCGATGGTGCCGAGATTGGCAATAACATCGTCACGGCTCATGCCGATGCCGTTGTCAGACACGGTGAGTGTGCCGGCTTCGCTATCAAAAGACAGACGAACACGCAGATCACCGTCGTTTTCATACAGCTCAGGCGCTGATAGCGCTTTAAAGCGCAGCTTATCCGCGGCGTCCGACGCGTTTGAGACCAGCTCTCGAAGAAAGATCTCTTTGTTTGAGTAGAGAGAATGGATCATCAACTGCAGCAATTTGGAGGTATCTGAACCAAACTGGTGTTTTTCTGGGGTTTTCACGCTCATGTCAATCTACCTAACACTATGATGTTTAAAGGCTGAGTGGGTAATCGACCCACGTCACGAAGAATTCATATTCAGTACCCCAGGATATAAGGGCCACATCAGCCGCTTTCAAGGTGTGACTGGTCAAATAAACATCAGTTGAGAAAAAGAAAGCCTAACCGGGCGGTTAGGCTTGATAAGCGGTTAGCGATATTGACGCCGTTAGCGGTATTTAAGCTGTTGGCGGCCAATAATGGAGTGCGACAGCGTGGTGCCATCCACCAATTCAAGCTCACCACCCATGGGGACACCGTGGGCGATACGGCTCGCGCCCACTTGGTGTTCTTGGCAAAGCTCGGCGATGTACTGCGCCGTGGCTTCCCCTTCTACCGTGGGATTGGTCGCCAGAATAAGCTCTTCAATCGGTTCACTTTGCAAGCGCTTTTCCAAAACGTCTAAACCGATATCTGCCGGCCCAATCCCATCTAATGGCGACAAGTGCCCCATTAAGACAAAATAGCGCCCGGCATATTGGCCGGTCGCTTCAACGGCGGCAATATCGGCCGGGCTTTCAACCACACAAATCAGTCCGGTTGCTTGTCGTTTCGGGTTATCACAAATGGCACACACGTCTTGCTCTGTAAATGTCCGGCACTGGCTGCAGTGGCCAATGTCGGTCATTGCCGTGCTCAGTGACTGCGCCAGGGCAAGCCCCCCTTGGCGATTACGTTGCAAAAGATGATACGCCATTCGCTGCGCCGACTTGGGACCCACCCCAGGTAAACAACGCAGCGAGTCCATCAGCTGTTCAAGTAACTGGCTGGTGCGCATAGATTAAAATGGCATTTTCATGCCTGGTGGTAACTGCATACCGCCTGTCACGTCCGCCATTTTCTCTTTTTGTTGCTCCTCAACACGACGGGCAGCATCGTTGAATGCGGCCGCGATCAAGTCTTCCAGCATGTCTTTGTCATCTTCCATCAAGCTATCGTCGATGTCGACACGACGGATGCTGTGGCTGCCTGTCATGGTGACTTTCACCATGCCTGCGCCCGCTTCGCCTGTCACTTCCATGCTGGCGATTTCTTCTTGTACTTTCTGCATGCGCTCTTGCATTTGCTGCGCCTGCTTCATCATGTTACCCATGCCGCCTTTACCAAACATAATTCTCTCTCTTGGTTAGGTGTCTTAAATTGGTCGAATGCTGTCTTCCTCTAACTCCGCCGCAAAGCGTTGAAGCATAAAAGTGACATTCGGATCATTATGCAGGCTGTGTGTCGCCTGCGCTAATTTTTGTTGATAGAGCTGCTCTCGCCGCTCTAACGGTGTGATTCCCGCTTCCCCGAGCTGTACCTCCAAGGTTATGGGGGCACCCAATGCCGTCGTCAAGGCCTGAGTTAATTGTTGCTGCGCTTTTTCGGTATTCAGATGTGATTGATCAGGCCTTAATGTCAGCCGAACCTGGTCGCCTTCACGCACCATAGCGGCATTGAGCGCCATTTGTTTCACCAGCCGCTCGACCTCAAGGCTATCGGCCAACGCACACCAAGGATCTTGTTGGTTAGTCTCCTGCACCAACTTATCGCGCATTGCTGGCGTTTTCTCATGCTCAAGCGCTTGTTTGAGCGCCTTTGGCGTCAACGACGACACGGTGGCTGGCGCCTTGGCTTGGGGCTGAGAAGGACGCCATTGATAAGGCTCCGTCGCCGCCAATGATGTGTCGCGTTGCCGTGCGGGCACCGGCTCAGATGACGTTGCGGTGGAGGTCGCGACTGAGTTGGCGTCAGACACAGGCGATGTCGATTCTGCAGCGGTCGCAACGCGATCCAACACAGATAATGCATCACTCTTGGCCGGTGTCTGTCTCGCCTTTTTTGCGCCAGACTCTGTCTGACTGGTTTGTCGCTTCATCCTGCTACGCAGCTGGTTGCGGGCTTGAATCAAACTCGATGCCGCAGACGCGGGTACCTCACTGGCTGGCACGTCTGATGCGTCCGTTGCTGGCGTCGTATCCTTAGCTGGAGCCGATGCAGGCGATATCGGTGTGCTGTCATCGTGATCAGCCGCCGACGAAGCGTGATCAGGCACAGATGCGATCGGATCGGCCGGCCTAGTGTCAGGCGCAGAGGGTGTCGCCGAGATAGATGATTCGGATGAGGCAGGCCCACGGCGCTCCGACGCGGCAACTTGCGCTTTTAATGCGCTAATTGCTTGTGTCGGATCAGGGTTTTCGCTCGCCGCTTTGGGCTGTGCGTCTGACGCCATACTTGAGGCGCTTGGCTGCGCCTGCGACGTTGGGGCGTGTTCGGGCACGGCAATAGTCACCGGCTCATAAGGCACCGTTTTAACCGGCTGGAACGCCAACATCCGCAGCAATACCATCTCTAGCCCCGCACGTCCATCGGGGGCATAGGGTAAATCTTGTCGACCCTGCAGCGCTATTTGGTAACATAGCTGCACATCTTGCGGCGTTAAGCGCGACGCTAAAGCCTGTATGCGCGCGTGATCACCCTCTGCATCATCGCGGGTTTGTGGCAGTGTTTGCGCCAACGCAATTTGATGAAGCTGGCCTGCGAGCTCTTTAAGCAACCCATCCCATTCGACGCCAATTTGTGCAATCTGCGCCAGCCCATTCATCAGCTCAACTGCATCTTGATTTACTAATGCTTCCAGTAACAACAACGCATTGTCACTGCTTAAGGTCCCTAGCATTTCTGCTACTGCGCGGGTGCTAATCTGACCGTTACCGAGCGCAAGCGCTTGATCGGTTAAGCTCAGCGCATCGCGCATACTGCCTTCTGCCGCACGTGACAGTAGCATCAGCGCGCGCGCGTCAGCTTCGACGCCCTCTTGGCCAAGAATGTAATCGAGCTGGGTTTGGATCTGACTGGCGTCAAAATGTTTTAAATGAAACTGCAAGCAGCGCGACAAAATGGTCACCGGCAATTTTTGCGGATCCGTAGTCGCCAGCAAAAATTTCACATACTCGGGTGGCTCTTCCAGCGTTTTAAGCAAGGCATTAAAACTATGCCGCGACAGCATGTGGACCTCATCAATCAGGTACACCTTATACCGTCCGCGTGCGGGTTTATACTGGACGTTATCAAGCAGCTCGCGCGTATCTTCTACCTTGGTGCGTGACGCTGCATCAATTTCCAACAAGTCAACGTAACGCCCTTCATCAATTTCACGGCAGGTGGCGCATTGGCCACACGGTGAGGACGACACGCCCTGCTCGCAATTTAATCCTTTGGCAAAAATACGTGCGATGGTGGTTTTGCCCACTCCCCGCGTTCCACTGAACAGGTAAGCATGGTGCAGGCGGTCATGATCGAGCGCATTGGCGAGCGCCGTCAGCACATGGCTCTGCCCCGCCACCGCGTCAAAGTTATGGGGGCGCCATTTGCGTGCAAGAACTTGATAACTCATGTCAATTGGCTTCCTAGTGGCTGATAAATGACCCAAGGCCCAGCGTCGTGTTCACCATTAATGGCCGGCAAACTCGCACAAACTGTACACACTAACGCCAAGCGCCGTCAGTTTTTCCTCACCGCCAATATCCGGTAAGCTAATCACAAAACCGGCGTGTTCCACGGTGCCGCCCAACCGACGCACTAATTTGACCGTGGCTTCAATGGTGCCACCGGTGGCCAGCAAGTCATCGATCACCAGCACTTTATCACCGTCATCAATGGCATCACTGTGGATCTCAAGCGTATCTTCACCGTATTCTAGCTGGTAATTTTCGCTGATCACCGCCCGTGGCAATTTGCCTGGCTTGCGCACCGGCACAAATGGCAATGCCAGCGCTAAGGCCAAGGGCGCGCCAAATAAAAAGCCGCGCGATTCGGTGCCAATCACCTTGGTAAAGCCTTGATCCCGATACTTTGCTACCAGGGTATCAATGGTGGCCTGGTAGGCGGTCGGGTCTTCCATCAAGCTGGTGACATCACGAAATAAGATGCCTGGCTTAGGGTAATCAGGAATGGTTTGAATGCTTTGTTTAATCACATCCAAGTTGTCGTTGCTCATGGCCAATTCTCATCGGTAAAAAACGCAAACCGCCATGTTATGAATTTTCGGCCGTACCAGCAACAGATTCCGTCTCAGGCAGGCGGAGAAACCAGCATAAGAGCACAATCAGACAAAGCAGTAGCATGCCTTTTAACCAGAGTGCTGGCACCATGTACATTGAGAATGAGAAACTGGCCACGATCATCACCGTTGCCCGCTTTTTGACCCGCCGGCTGATGGCGCGTTGTTGGTACCAGTCAGTCAATATTGGCCCGAACGTTGGATGGGCATGAAGCCAATTGGCGATTCGGGGGGAGCCACGCATAAAACAGCCGCTTGCGAGCAACAAAAACGGGGTTGTTGGTAACACAGGCAAAAACGCCCCGGCGGCACCGAGTGCGACCCAAAACCAACCCAAACCGTTCCACGCCCAACGCCAAGCGACGGATGGAGCTGGCGGCGCGGGTGTTGTTTGTCGCGCTTTTGACTGTGGCGCGTTTGACTGCACCGCTTTTGACTGCATAGCCAATTTGCCCTTATTGCTGCGCGTCACCAGGGTGACCCTCTTACCCCAGTGTAGTGATCCAGCCGCAATGGGTACAGGGCGAGCTTAGGAAAAATGAGGCAGTATTGAATAAGGCGGTGATTAACCGCCAAATACAATCCCGAGCCAAGTGAGGCTTGCGGGTAAGGTGGGGATCAGTAAGACCAACAAAAAGCCGATAAAATACTTTAGGTTATAAGGTTCTTTAAATTCGTGACTCATAGGTTACAACGCTCACAACAACATACCATCAGTGAGCGGTTACTATAGCCTAGCTTGGCCCCGCTAAAAACGGACGTTTTGTAAGGTTTTAATCCGATTATTGATTTACATCAGGGTAACAACTTGGTGCATTGGGTCATGATAAACGTCATTTAGCCAATCAAGCGAACTGACCATGGATACAAATACTCTTGCGCAGCTGCGGCGTAAGCTCACTCGTGAGCGTGCCGAGCTGATCGCCACCTTAACCACGCGTTTGCGTGAAGACTGGGACAAGCATTGCGACACCCTGACTGTCACAGAGCTGATCAAAGAAAGCCAAGGCCTGCCTGGTGCAATTCGTTGCCTCGGTGAACGTCTGGAAAAAGTCGATGCGGCTTTGTGTGCCATGGATTTGGAAATTTACGGATTGTGTGCCGATTGTGAGAGTGACATTCCACTCGATGATTTAATCAAGGATGCCGCGGAGCAGCGCTGTCCGCAGTGCCGCGCATCAAACTATTATCATCACGATCCGGCCACTCGCCGTGCGACAACGGGCCCCCGTAAATCGGTGTGAGCCCAAGGTCGACTTTCGCTTGTCTCACCGTGGCTTAAACGGAACGCGCCCAGCATCAGCTGGGCGCGTTTTTTCTTGACCGTTTAAAGCTGTCAAATGGGTGATACTGACTACCACGCCTCCCCCGAACACGCGCTTAATCTTGATCAATGATCCAACGACGGAAGGTTTTACGCTCTTGGTCGCTGGCTTTGGTGTACCAAAGCTTAAGCTGCGACAAGGCATCGCCTTTAATAGAGGTTTGTCCTTGGTCGTCGACCTCGACTAATACGTCGTTAAGGTTTTTGCTTTCACCTTGGTCGATAATAATACCGTTTTCGCGGTTGTACTCGGCCACCAGCGCTTCCATATCGGCATAGGCGCCAAAGCCATCACCTTTAAGCTCGACGGCCTCTAACGGCATTACCTCGCCATTATCAAACTCAGCCTGCCATTGTGGGTTATCATCAAAATAGCTGGTCGCCTGGGTTTTCACTCTTAGATTAGTATCAATGTTAATGGTGGCATCGCGGCCATCAACGTCTAGCTCAAACAAATACGGACGCGAGGTAAAAATTACCTCTTTACTGCCGCGTTGCACTTCGCCATCAAAGCGCATCACCAACTGGTGGGTGCCATTAGCAAGTTCAATGGTCTGCTGCGGCGCCCAGTTGTCAAAACTGATTTTGCTGCCATCCACCACTAAAAATTCAATATGACGGGCGGAGGTAATTTCCGCTGCATGGATGACACTTGATGCCATCAGTGCACCCAGCATCCATGCGGCCCTTGTTAACTTTTTCATTGTCACTCCAAACGGTAAGACGAAAAAAGCCGCCCTAAGGCGGCTTTTATAATCAGTGCTATAACTTAGCAATAGGGTTTAAGCTCAATTAGAACTTAACTTCCATACCTGCTACGTAACCCCAATCTTGTTCGTCACCATCGCTGTCACCTACTTCAGCGTATACTTTTGCATTGTTGTGCAATGCATAAGTGACGTTAGCGTAGTAACCGTTTAGATCGTCTTGTTGCCCATCTACGTCTTGGTTATCAAAACCGATTGCGTAAGTAGCTTTACCCATGGTGTAGTCAGCGGCGATAGAGATGTAGTCAGTATCTGTGTCAACTCCGCCGATATCAGATGATGTGCGGCCATATGATGCAGCAATACCTACGTTTTCGATACCTGCATATTCGATTTCAAAGTTGTAGGCATCTTTGTCGTCATTGTTTACACGATCAACATTATCCGCTTTTTGATAGTAAACACGCGCATCAATATCTGCTACGCGATAACCTAGACGGCCTTCATAAACACGAACATCGTCGCCTGCTGGTGAATTAGCACTTCCATCTTCGACGCCGTCGCTTTTGTCGTTATATGTCACGGCACCGTAGAATGTACCGTTATCGTAAATATATTTACCAACTTGAGCGGCTTGCTCATAGTCTGCACCAAAGCTATTTACAGAAAGCTCATAATCTTTGGTAATACCAGCGTCATCCATCAACAAATACTGACGACCAGCTGTAAACTGACCCCAATCGCCTTTTAGACCAACGTACAGCTCGTCGTTCTCGACATTTGAGCGGCTTTCGCCTTTCAGTTGGTCTTTGTTGCTGTTGGCATCATTCATTTCAAATTCAAATGCCATTGCACCGATGACAGAAAGCTTGTCTGAAACCGCTACTTCAGTATTGATAGCGAAGTCGCCATCGTCTAGACGCCATTTGCCGTCTTGGTTGTTACCGATTTCTTGGATGTACTGAACTTCAGCGGCACCCGATGCGTCGACTTTAACGCCTTCTGCGTCATACAGGTTGATGCTTGCTGATGCTGAGCCAGCAGCCAGCAGAGCTGGTACTGCCATTGCTAGAATAGTCTTTTTCATGGTTAATCCACTGCCTTTTCTATTTAGTCATTATGAGTTCTTTCATGGAACTCTGTTTTATGGTGACTGTCACTCTGTTACCGGCAGCACACGCTGCGAAGCACAAAATGCCAGTTCACTGAAACTTCGTGGCTAATCGTGCAGAACATTTGAGGTTCTGTCAACTGGCTGGAAGCGCATTACAAAATAGACAAAAAACACTTAAAAACAAACAGATAGTAAACATTAATGAACTAAGATCACAGTTTAAATCTCGTTAGCAGTGTGCGTTGATGAAATTTAACAACAACCCTCTGCGATATAAAATTCTGACTAATGT